>NZ_JAWPOH010000055.1:0-21702 GCF_037671525.1 Methylobacter svalbardensis | reverse complement strand
CTTCTGGAAAACATATGGTTGGGAGGGATTTGGGGCGTTTAGGGCCGACGGTTTCGCTACAGTACCGTGCTGCTGGATAATTTTCCAAGAATCAGGCTGCAAAAAATTTAAAAACTTGAACATCGAGTATTATGTCTTGAAAACTCACCAGCAGCAGGTTTTGGCGATTATTCGGATTCGGCAGGGGGCGTACGCAGAGGAGTACAGGGTGAAAATCGCCATTGGTTTTGACCGACAGTTCCTGGTTCAGGATCGGTGTGCCTTGGTTGGCGGTCGAAATAGCGGAGCGCAGTTCCAGTTGCAGGCCTTCCCGCGCCATATCGATCATGTTGAGGGTGGCATGGCCGGGCGCAGGGCGCAGGTATTTTCCGGTCTCGCCATAGACATAGAGGATATTGCCCTTGAGATCCGTTACCACCGAGGTGGGCGCGTAGAATTGAAGCAGCAGGCGCCGGGTCAGTTCGGCCAAGTTGGTCTCCCTGGCGGATTTCATGATGTCTTCCGGCGTTTTGTGTGCCGGTGCTGTAGTCCAGTTCAAGTTGCTGGTCAACATGGCGCGGGTTGAAGCAGCGGTGGGAGTGGCGCGGTAGAACTTCCATTTGCGGTTGAGCGGCATAAACAGCTCGGTATGGTTACCGACGCCTTCCGACGGCGACAGAAACAGCACTCCGCCCGGCTTGAGCGCATAGTGAAAGGCCGGGATCAGGCGGTTTTGCAGTTCCGGCTCCAGATAAATCAACAGGTTGCGACAGCTGAGCAGGTCGAGCTTGGTAAAAGACGGATCCTTGATGATGTTCTGCACGGCAAATACCACCATTTCGCGAATTTCTTTTTTTACTCGATAGCCTCCGTCCTCCTTAATGAAGAATCGGCGCAGCCGCTCAGGCGTAACATCCTGCGCGATATTGGGCGGATAGTAACCGGCGCGGGCGGTATTAATGGTGTCTTCGGCAAGGTCGGTGCTGTATAGCTGCACTTTAAACTCGTAGCGGTATTCATCCATCAGCTCGCTCAACACTATCGCAATGGAATAGGCCTCTTCGCCGGTGGCGCAACCTGCCACCCAGACGCGGAAAACGTAGTCCTCCGATTTGTCCTTAAGCAGGGTCGGCAGGATGTCCTGCTTAAGCAGGATAAAAGCCTCCTGATCGCGAAAGAAGCTGGTGACATTGATCAGTAATTCCTTGAACAGCAACGTTATTTCGGATGGATGCTCCTTGAGTAAACGGGCATAGGTTTCGGTGTCCTCAGCGTTGTTCTGCGCCATACGACGCTGAATGCGGCGGGTGATGGTGCTTTTTTTGTACAGCGAGAAATCGTGGCCGGTGCTGGTGCGTAATTGCAGCAGGATGCGATTGATACCGCTTAACGCAATCGGGGGGGAGGGTGGGTTCAGTGTGTGTATGCCGGAGATTAGCGCTCCCGGCATTTTCTCCACCGGCAAAATATGGGTGACATAGCCTGCCTGGATGGCGCTGGCCGGCATACCGTCGAATTTGGCGGTAGTCGGTTCCTGTGCAATGGTGATGCCGCCGGCGCCTAGGATGGCACGTAATCCCAGCGTACCGTCTGTACCGGTGCCGGACAAAATGATGCCGCAGGACCTTTCGGACTGATCTTCAGCCAGCGAACGCAGGAAGACGTCGATGGGCATGCGCTGCCCGTGAGGCGTTGTCGGTATGCTCAGTTGCAAGGTGCCGTGGATGATGGTCATATCGCGGTTGGGAGGAATTACATAGACGCGGTTAGGCAAAATTTGCATTTGATCCCGTACCTCAACCACCGGCATGGTGGTGACGCGTTGCAGGATTTCTGTGAGGATGCTGGCGTGACTGGGATCGAGATGCGAGACCAGAACGAAAGCCATGCCGCTATCGGGCGGGGCAAGGCGGAAGAACTGCTCGAAGGCCTCTAAACCACCGGCAGAAGCGCCCAAGCCGACTACCGGGAAGTTGATTTTATGTCGAGGCTGCTTTTTCGAGCGTGCCGATGGGGTCGGTTTGGTTTTTTTCTGGGTCATTGCGAGATGCTCTGTTTGCGCGGCATATTATGGCGGCGGATTTATGAATGCTCTGGGTTTGAGTAATTTATCGAGGTAAAGTCAACTCATTACCGTATTGCCTTAAATTACACCTGATGTTACGCACTGTCTACGAAAGCTAAAAAAGCTTTATAGTCAAAATAGGGGATGCTGCGCACGTCTTTTCTGAAATTAAATTGACGATTACCTTCTGGCACGCGCTACGCTTGGTGCCGGCGCCTCTTATATGTCTATTGAGAATGCCTCGTTTTTGTGGTCTAATGCCACGTTTTTATGTCTTAATGCGCCTCTTGTTTTATTTGTACTTGAAATGAAAGGATGGGATCAAACAACTTGATTGGAGAGCAGGCTCACACTATGCAATTTAGTATTAAAAAAGGTTTGGATCTACCTATTACAGGAGAGCCCGAACAAGTTATTGAGGATGGCAATAAGGTTAATTCCGTTGCTGTTCTGGGGATGGATTATGTAGGCATGAAGCCTACCATGATGGTCAGTGAGGGTGATACGGTCAAGTTGGGTCAAGTCCTGTTTACTGACAAGAAGAATCCTGGGGTTGTATTTACTTCACCCGGTGCGGGTGTCGTGAAATCCATTAATCGTGGTGCTAAGCGGGTTTTGCAGTCTGTTGTTATCGAACTGAAAGGAACGGCTCAGGAGTCATTTGCAAAATACAAGGCTTCAGAATTAGACGATTTATCGGCAGAACAGGTTAAAGAAAATCTGTTGACGTCGGGATTGTGGACGGCATTGCGTACTCGTCCTTATGGCAAAATTCCCTCTGTAGACAGCAAGCCCCGTTCTATTTTTGTGACTGCAATCGACACCAGTCCGTTAGCGGCAAATCCTGCGGTTATCATTAAAGAGCGTGGCGATGATTTCGCTAATGGTTTGGCGGTTATTGCCAAGTTGACGGAGGGTAAGACTTACGTTTGTAAGGCGACCAATGCTGACATTAGCACCGGTAATGCACCGGTAACCACCGCCGAGTTTTCAGGACCGCATCCTGCAGGACTGCCAAGCACCCATATTCATTTAATAGATCCGGTCAGTATCAATAAATTTGTCTGGCATCTGGATTATCAGGCGGTAATAGCCATCGGCGCATTATTTACCACCGGTAAAATCAATGTTGAACGCGTAGTGTCATTGGCAGGACCTACTGTTAAAAAACCACGGTTGATTCGTACCCGTGTCGGCGCTAATACCAATGATTTGGTTGCGGGTCAATTGGAGGGAGTCGAAAATCGGGTGATTTCAGGTTCGGTATTGTATGGACATCTGGCTGCAGATTGGGCCGCTTTTCTGGGTTGTTATAACAACCAGATTTCGGTATTGCAAGAAGGCCGCGCTCGTGAATTGTTCGGCTGGATTGTTCCGGGTAAAGACAAATATTCAGCGCTTAATGTTTATACCTCCAGCGTTGACCGTAAGTTGAATCGTAAATTCCCCTTAACAACCGATAAAAACGGCAGCAACCGGGCGATTGTTCCTGTTGGTGTTTATGAAGCCGTTATGCCACTGGATATTTTGTCTACACCGCTGTTAAAAGCGCTGGTGGTCGGTGATACGGATCAGGCTCAATTATTAGGCTGTTTAGAGCTTGATGAGGAAGATGTTGCCTTATTTACGTTTGTGGATCCTGGTAAACATGATTTTGCTCCTGTATTGAGAGCGAATTTAACTAAAATTGAGAAGGAAGGATAATGTCGCCTAGAGATATTTTAGACAGCATAGAACCGCATTTCACCAAAGGTGGGCGGTTCGAGAAGTATTACGGTCTTTACGAGATGGTGGATACTTTCATCTATACACCGGCTGATGTAACGCGCGGCACCACCCATGTTCGTGACGGCAATGACCTGAAACGAACCATGACTTTTGTGGTCATTGCTACATTTTTTTGCATCTTGATGGCTTGGTATAACACCGGTTATCAGGCCAATTTAGCCATGGAAGCGATGGGTCTGGAAAAAGCCCAAGGCTGGCGCAGTATCCCGATGATGATCTTCGGTTACAGTACCATGAATCCGTTTTCGAATATGGTTCACGGCGCTTTGTACTTTCTGCCTATTTATATAGTGACGCTGGCTGTTGGCGGTGTGTGGGAAGTATTGTTCGCTACCGTTCGCGGCCATGAAGTGAATGAGGGTTTTCTGGTGTCGTCGATGTTGTACGCCTTGATTTTGCCGCCTGATATGCCTTTATGGCAGGTGGCGTTGGGTATTTCTTTCGGTATTGTTATCGGTAAGGAAGTATTCGGGGGTACCGGTAAAAACTTTTTGAATCCGGCATTAACTGGACGAGCATTTTTATATTTCGCTTATCCTGCATCTATTTCAGGCGATTCGGTATGGGTTGCCGTTGATGGTTATACTGCAGCGACACCATTAGGTTTGGCCGCAACTGGCGGGCTTGAAGCGATTTACTCGGCAAATTACAGCTGGATGCAAAGCTTTTTTGGTTTTGAACCGGGCTGTCTTGGCGAAACTTCAACGCTGGCTATTTTAATCGGCGCGGCCTTCCTGTTGTACACCAAAGTGGCGTCGTACCGCACTATGGGCGGCGTATTTGCAGGCATGGTAGCAACCTCGTTGATGTTCAACATCATCGGCAGCGACACCAACCACATGTTTGCCCTGCCCTGGTACTGGCATTTGACGATGGGCGGCTTTGCTTTCGGCATGGTTTATATGGCGACCGACCCGGTCAGTGGGGCAATGACCGATACCGGTCGCTGGGTGTACGGGGCTTTAATCGGAGGAATGACGGTATTAATCAGGGTTGTTAATCCGGCATTCCCGGAAGGCATTATGCTGGCAATTCTGTTTTCCAACATGTTTGCGCCTACGATTGATTATTTTGTCATTCAGGCCAATATCAGAAGAAGGATGAAACGTCATGCTTAAATGCGAACAATTCAATAAAATTTGCATCGCACTGGATAATTGCGAGCATTATCAAAAGTTCAAGGTTTACAAGGATAAAATTCTGGCCTTAGGCAACGATAGTTTGGAAAAAACCATTGCTATTGCGGTTGCGCTTTGTCTGGTTTGTGCAGTTCTGGTTTCATTTTCTGCGGTTGCTTTAAAGCCTCTTCAAGTCCATAACAAAAAACTGGACATGAAAAAGAACATTCTTGATGTGGCGGGTTTGCTCGAAGAAGACAGCAATATTGATACAGAGTTTGCAGAAAGAATCGAGGCTAAAATCGTCGATCTGGAAACGGGTGACTATGTTGAGGATATGAATGTCGCTGAATACGATCAACGCAAGGCGGCAAAAGATCCTGAGTTAAGTGTCGCTATTCCAAAAGACAAAGATATTGCTCACATTCGAGTCAAGGCTAAATATGCCAAGGTCTTTTTGGTCAAAGAGGCCGGCGCGATTAAGTCAATTATTCTTCCAGTCAATGGTTATGGTTTATGGTCCACGTTATATGGTTTTCTGTCAGTAGATCCCGATGGACAAACCGTACAAAGCATCAACTTTTACGATCAGGCCGAAACCCCGGGATTGGGTGGTGAAGTGGTTAATCCTGACTGGCGTGCGCTATGGAAAGGTAAAAAAATCTACCCGGAAACAAACGCCGACATGAATGAGCCAGTGTTAAGCTTGATTAAAGGCGTGGTTGATAACACTAAAGCCGGTTCACAATATCAGGTTGATGGTCTTGCCGGTGCAACCTTGACCAGTACCGGTGTCAGTAATCTGGTCAAATACTGGATGAGCAAAGAAGGTTTTGCCTCGTATTTAGCCAAAGTAAGAACGGATAAAGGAGTTTAATCATGAGTGCAATTTTAAGTGATGAAACAAAAAAAGTATTAACCACGCCGCTGGTTAATGATAACCCGATTACTTTGCAAGTTTTGGGTATTTGTTCGGCCTTGGCGGTTACGTCGCAAATGTCGACCTCGCTGATTATGGCGCTGGCATTGACTTCGGTGACTGGGTTTTCCAGTGCGGCCATCAGTTCGATTAGAAACCATATTCCCGGCAGCATACGGATCATCGTGCAGATGACTATTATTGCCTCCTTGGTTATCGTGGTAGATCAGATTTTGAAAGCCTTTGCTTATGAAATCAGTAAGCAGTTGTCGGTATTCGTGGGTCTGATTATTACCAACTGTATCGTGATGGGACGCGCCGAAGCTTATGCGATGAAAAATCCGCCTTTGGAAAGCTTTATGGACGGTATCGGTAATGGTTTGGGTTATAGCTTGATATTGATTATCGTCGCATTTTTTAGAGAGACTTTAGGTTCCGGTAAATTATTGGGCTTTGAGGTTTTTCCTCTAGCGAAAGATGGCGGTTGGTATGATCCTAACGGTTTGATGTTATTGCCACCTAGTGCTTTCTTTATTATTGGCTTGATTATCTGGTCTGTCCGTCAATGGAAACCCAATCAAGTTGAAAAAGCGGATTTTAAAATTTTGTCGATTGCTCATGGTGAAGGAGGGCATCACTAATGGAAGCTTATATCAGTTTATTTGTTAAGGCTGTCTTTATTGAAAACCTTGCGCTTTCCTTCTTTTTGGGAATGTGTACCTTTATCGCGGTTTCCAAGAAAATTTCGACAGCGATAGGTCTGGGTATTGCCGTTATGGTAGTGCAAACCATTACGGTTCCAGCTAATAATATGATCTACCATACCTTGTTAAAAGAAGATGCACTGTCCTGGATGGGCATTACCGGCGTGGATTTAAGCTTTTTAGCACTGTTAAGCTGTATCGGTATGATTGCGGCCTTGGTGCAAATTCTGGAAATGATTTTGGATAAATTTTTTCCGGCGTTGTATCACGCTTTAGGCGTGTTTCTGCCTTTAATCACGGTAAACTGTGCGATTCTTGGCGGTAGTTTGTTCATGATTGAGCGGGACTATAATTTCGGGGAAAGTGTCACTTACGGTGTGGGCAGTGGTCTAGGTTGGGCCCTGGCTATTACCGTCATGGCAGGCGTACGTGAAAAACTCAAATACAGTGATATTCCCGCCGGTTTACAAGGTCTGGGCATTACTTTTATTACTGCGGGTCTGATGTCGCTTGGCTTCATGGCTTTCTCTGGAATCCAACTTTAAAAAGGTAGCGTAATGCTGGAAATTCTATTAGGGATCATTATTTTCACGGCTTTTGTTATAGCACTGGTATTCGTTATCATCGGTGCTAAAAGCAAGCTGGTCGCTGAAGGAGATGTTGAGATCCTGATCAATAATGAAAAGAAAATTCATGTGCCTGCAGGGTCAAAACTATTGACGGCTTTATCCGATAATGGTTTGTTTGTTTCGTCAGCCTGCGGTGGTGGCGGTACTTGTGGGCAATGCAAGGTGAAAGTGCATTCAGGCGGCGGTGAAATTTTACCGACTGAATTAAGTCATATCAGTAAAAGGGAAGCGGCTCACGGTGAGCGTCTTTCTTGTCAGGTATCGGTTAAGCACGACATGAACATTGAAGTCGAAGACGATGTCTTCGGTGTTAAAAAATGGGAATGTACGGTTAAATCAAACCAAAATGTTGCCACTTTTATTAAGGAACTGGTGCTGGATTTACCAAAAGGTGAGGAAATCAACTATCGGGCGGGTGGTTATATTCAGATTGAATGTCCGTCGCATGTTTCCAAATACAGTGATTTTAACATCGAAGAAAAATTCCGTGATGATTGGGATAAGTTTAACTTATGGCGTTTTGTTTCTGACGTAAAAGAGTCGACGTTACGCGCTTATTCGATGGCGAGTTATCCTGAAGAAAAAGAAATCATGTTGAATGTGCGTATTGCAACGCCGCCGCCCGGTGCACCGGATAGCGTACCGCCAGGTATCATGTCTTCCTATATCTTTAATCTGAAACCGGGCGATAAATGTACTATTTCAGGGCCTTATGGCGAGTTTTACGCTAAAGATACCGAAAATGAAATGGTCTTTGTCGGTGGCGGTGCCGGTATGGCACCGATGCGTTCGCATATCTTCGATCAATTACGCAGGCTTAAATCCAAGCGTAAAATGAGCTTCTGGTATGGTGCGCGCAGTAAACGCGAAATGTTCTATGTCGAAGATTTCGATATGCTGGCCAAGGAAAATGACAATTTCGACTGGCATGTTGCGTTGTCCGATCCGTTACCGGAAGATAACTGGACGGGTTATACTGGTTTTATTCATAATGTTCTTTTCGAAGAATACATTAAGAATCATCCGGCTCCGGAAGATTGCGAGTTCTACATGTGCGGGCCGCCGATGATGAATTCGGCGGTAATCAAGATGCTGTTAGATAATGGCGTAGAGCCGGAAAATATCTTTTTGGACGATTTTGGCGGATAAGAACCGTAGGTTACGCTAAAGTAAACCTAACCTGCACGAGGAGTGCGGCTAAGCCCACTCCTCGTTTTTTTATTGTAGATATTTACAAATTTTACGAGGTGTTACCATGACTTATTTTTTAGTGACTTTTGTGTTTATGGCTTTTGTTATTGCCATTATGGCGATAGGTGTTATTTTCGGAAGACGCGCTATTAAAGGTTCATGTGGCGGTGCGGCAAACAACGCAAATTGTGTTTGTGTGGAAAAGTGTGATAAAAGAAAGAAACTGGAAGCTCATTTGAATCAAGGCTAGCAGCTTCCATCGTTGGTTCACGCCAAAGCTGTCGAGAATAGATGCTTTACGACCGCATGGACAGATTTTTGCTCCATGCAAAATCTGCATAGCCCACATCCCTGTGGGTTATGCAGGAGGTAGAGTAATGCAGAAGCTATTGCCGAGGCGACCTAGCCGGAATTTTTACAATAATAAGGAGTTTATTATGCTGGCGAAAATTACTATCGCAGATTATATGTCGAAAAGATTGGTTACACTTACTGAGAATACCAATGTAGTCGATGCCGTCAAGCAATTGCTGGATCATAAAATTACCGGAGCCCCTGTTGTCGATCAGCGGGGTCGCTTATTGGGTATGTTTTCTGAAAAGGATGTCATGAGGATTGTCTTGGAAACCGTCTACAACCAAAGCATGAGTGGTAAGGTAGGCGATTATATGAGTACAGAAGTCATCAGTGTTGATGCTGAATCCAGTATCGTGGATTTGGCGGAAAAGTTCGAGCAGACTACCGTCAGAAGTTTTCCTGTTTTCCAGGATAATGAGCTGGTCGGGATTGTTAGCCGCACCGATATCTTGAGAGCTTTGGCTTCAAGTCATTAAGGATTGCAACTGCTCCTGCGGTATTGCCTGCGACTGCATGGATGCAGGAGCAATTGCCAGTGTCTACCTCTGGTTCCACCACCCATAGCGGTTGAAAGTAATGAGCGGTACGCAAACCTTTTATTGGCATGATTACGAAACCTTCGGTACCGATCCGCAAAGAGACAGGCCTGTTCAATTTGCCGGGATTAGAACCGATTTTGATTTCAATATCGTAGACGATCCTTTAGTCATTTACTGCAAGCCGGCGGCAGACTGCCTTCCTCACCCGGACGCCTGTTTAATTACCGGGATTACCCCGCAACTCGCCGAGCAAAAAGGCGTTTGCGAAGCCGAGTTTATTCGCCTGATTCACGAGCAATTAGCTCAGCCGAATACCTGCACCCTGGGCTACAACAGCCTGCGTTTTGATGATGAGGTCACCCGTAACTGTCTGTATCGTAATTTTTATGATCCCTATGCAAGGGAATGGCAAAACGGCAGTTCGCGTTGGGATTTAATCGATGTGGTCAGAGCGGCCAAAGCCTTGCGTCCTGACGGCATCGTCTGGCCGGTTAACGAGCAGGGTGGTCCCAGTTTCAGGCTGGATCAACTGACTCGTGACAACAACATAGCTCATGAAGCCGCGCATGATGCGCTTTCCGATGTCTATGCGACGCTGGAAATCGCTAAACTAGTCAAGCAGGCCCAGCCCAAGCTCTATCAATTTCTGTTGCAGCATCGGGTTAAGGCTGAGGCGCTTAACTTGCTTCAGTTGGGCAGCTTTAAACCGATGGTGCATATTTCAGGTAAATATCCGGCCGCTAAAAATTGTCTGGCTATAGTGCTTCCTGTTTGCAAGCATCCTACCAACACCAACGGCATCATCGTCTATGACCTGTCGGTCGATCCGGAGTCGATGCTTAGATTATCGGTGGAAGAAATTCAGCGGAGAATCTTCACCGCAACGGCTGATTTGCCGGAAGGTGTGGCAAGAATCCCGTTAAAAACCGTGCATATCAACAAATGCCCCGTTTTAGCGCCCGTGTCCGTTATTAGACCGGATGACGCGCAGCGACTGGCAATCGATTTGGCGTTATGCTATGCCAATAGCGATAGGATTAAAGCTGCTGCCGGCTTGGCTGAAAAGTTGGCGGCAGTGTTTAGCGGCCATACTTACGCCGAACAAGATTCCGATCCCGATCTGGAAATTTACAGCGGCGGGTTTTTCTCTGAAAACGATAAAAAGCAAATGGCCAAAATTAGAGATATGCTGCCCGAGCAATTAGCTAAAGCGGCATTTAAATTTACCGATAGCCGATTGCCGGAAATGCTGTTTAGATACCGGGCCAGAAATTATCCGGAAACGTTGACTGCTGACGAGCTGTTAAGGTGGAATGAGTTTTGTGTTAAGCGGTTAACCGGTCTCCAAGCGGGCACCGGTATTTTGCTTGATGATTATTTCAGTCGCCTGAAAGAGTTGCACCGTGACGAAAAGGTCAATATCGGTATTGTTGATGCATTAAATACTTATGCACTTGAAAAAAAAGCTGTGCTGGGTATTCATGTTGATTGAAACCGTGATGGCCTTGTCTCTAAAGTTGATGCAGAGGGCATGCAATGAGTCTGGTAAGTAGCGAATTTTAGCGTACCTGATAAGATAGATTGATAAATAGCTTGCTAAATACTGAGAGTGCCCTATAATAACCAAATCAATCGCGGGGTGGAGCAGCTTGGTAGCTCGTCGGGCTCATAACCCGAAGGTCGTAGGTTCAAATCCTGCCCCCGCTACCATATAAAACTGCATGGATGCAGGAGCTAGTGTGACGCAAGGATTGGTTTCAGAAAACCCCATTTTGGGGTTTTCTGTTTTCTGGGCTTTGGTGATTTAAAGGCTCATAGTTGATTGTTAATGGAAGAGCCGTCGGCTCTTTTTTTTTGTGCGAAAGTAAGTGAGGAAAAGATGAAGCAGGCTCCTGAACATTTGGTTGACCTAATTGAGCCAATTGTTGAAGGTTTAGGTTATGAATGCGTAGGCATTGAATATAATCCTCACCCTAAACATGGCCTGTTAAGAATCTATATTGATAGTGAAAACGGGATTTTGGTTGAAGACTGTACTAAGGTTAGTCATCAAATCAGTGGGGCCATGGATGTGGAAGATCCCATATTAGGCAACTATCATTTGGAGGTTTCTTCGCCAGGTGCAGATCGACCGTTCTTTAAAGTGAGCCAGTTCGAACGATATATTGGCAGTAGGGTGTTGGTAAATTTATTTAAAGCCATAGATGGCCGTAGAAAAATTACAGGCCTGATAGTAAAAGTTGAAGGCGATACGATTTCGCTTCAAGAAGGTGATCAGATTTTTGAGGTTCCATTTATCGCGATGAGTAAAGCGCGTTTGGTTCCTGAGTATTTAATTGAAAAAGGAGGGCGCAGTGGCAAATAAAGAAATTTTATTGGTGGTGGATGTTTTTTCTAATGAAAAGGATATTGAAAAAGAGATTGTTTTTCAGGCTATAGAGTCAGCATTAGAAGCGGCTACGATCAAGCGTCACGTGAATCAAATTAAAGCTCGTGTTAGTATTGACAGGAAAACCGGTGATTACGTTACCTATAGAATCTGGGAGGTTGTTGATGCCAATGATCAAATTGATGGCGATGTCGAGTTTCCTGAGACGCAGGTTTTATTGGAAGTCGCCAGATTCGATAATCCTGATGTCCAGGTCGGTGATTTGGTCGAAGAGGAAATTGAATCTGTCGATTTTGGACGTATTGCTGCACAGACGGCCAAGCAGGTTATTATTCACAAAGTCAGGGAAGCTGAACGCAAGAAAATAGTTGATGCCTATCAGAGTCGCGTAGGCGAGCTGATCACCGGTATCGTAAAGCGTATTGAAAAGGGCAGCGTTTATCTGGATTTAGGTGGGCATGTAGAAGCTTATATTGCCAAAGAAGACATGATTCCTCGTGAAGCTATTCGTATTGGCGACAGAATCAGGGGTTACTTGAAAGATGTGCGCTCGGAGCCACGCGGCCCGCAATTGTTTGTCAGTCGGACTGCGCCGGAATTGCTGATTGCCTTGTTCCGTCTTGAAGTGCCTGAGGTGGGCGAAGGTTTGATCGAAGTGATGGGCGCGGCGCGTGATCCCGGTTCCAGAGCCAAGATTGCAGTCAAGGGTAATGATCCAAGACTGGATCCCGTCGGTGCTTGCGTCGGCATGAGAGGATCGAGAGTGCAGTCGGTTTCAAATGAACTGGCTGGAGAGCGCGTTGACATTATTCTTTGGAATCCAAGTGATGCTCAGTTTGTAATTAATGCGATGTCACCGGCTGAAATCCAGTCTATTGTTGTCGATGAAGACAAGCACAGCATGGATTTGGCAGTCAGTTCAGACAATCTGTCTCAGGCTATCGGTCGCGGCGGTCAAAATGTACGTCTTGCGACCCAATTAACGGGTTGGGAGCTGAATGTCATCGATGCCTCTAAGGCAGAAGAAAACAGTGAAGCCGAGGCCGATAAGATAAAACAATTATTTGTCGATCAACTGGGTGTCGATGAAGATATTGCCTTGATTCTGGTTGAAGAGGGTTTTAATACGGTTGAAGAAATTGCCTATGTTCCGGTTAGTGAAATGCTGGAAATTGAAGGCTTTGATGAAGATCTTGTTATTGCGCTTAGAAGCCGCGCTAAAGATGCATTGCTGATTAGTGCTATTGCGGCTGAAGAAGTCATAGAAACAGCGGAACCTGCACAGGACTTGCTGGAAATGGAAGGCATGAACAAGGATTTGGCTTATGATATGGCAAGTCATGGCATTATTACGATGGATGATTTGGCAGAGCAGGCGGTAGATGATTTGTTGGGTTTTCCAGGAATGAACGAAGATCGGGCGGCAAAATTGATTATGAAGGCGCGTGAGCCTTGGTTTGCTGAGGAACAGGCGAGTAGGTAAGGGGTATGAAATGAGTAATAAAACGGTACGACAATTAGCTGAGGTAGTAAAAATACCTTTGGAACGATTATTAGAGCAACTGAAAGAAGCAGGATTATCTGCGAGTGCCCCTGATGATGTGATCAATGAAGATGAAAAGATGCAGTTGCTTGCGCATTTGCGCAAACGCCATGGTAAGAATGAAGGCGAGGTCGATGGTTCACTGAGACGGGTGACTTTAAAACGCAGAACTGTGAGCGAACTTAAACAGTCTAGCGTACCAGGCAGTACTACCAAAACGATTAGCGTTGAAGTTCGAAAGCAGAAAACTTATATAAAACGCAATGAAGTAGTCGAACCTGATGAACAAAGGAACTTGGAGTTAGCCAAGCAAACTAAAGAACAGGTTGTACAGCAAACTGAAAATGTTCCTGAAATTGAAGAACAGATAAAGGCAGAAAGAGTCGTTTTGGAAGAAAAGAAAGAAGATCTTATCGTTGAGTCGGCAGTTAAACCTGTTGTCGAAGTAGTTAAACCCGAAGTCGCTAGTGTGCCTGAAGCGCCATCCCTGTCAGTCGAAGAAAAGACTGAGATCTTACCCGATTCGTCACGCCGCTCCGCTGCTCCCGACATTACTCAACCTCCTGCGTCCATGCAGTCGAAGGAAGAACAGAAGGAGCAATTGGCTAAAAGTAAAGAAGCGACTGAAGCCAGAAAAAAACAGCAGGAAAAAGATATTCGACTTGAGGAGTCCATCAAAAGAAATGCCGACAAAGTAAGGCAGCAAGCTTCAGCCAAGCAAGAAATACTGCATAGAAAGAAACAGGAGGAAGGTGCGCGCGCTGGAGCAGGGGGCAGAGATGCCAAAAGGCCGAAGAAAAAAGGTAAGAAAGCTGAGCGCGTCAGTGTGAAGTCTGATGGCAAGCATCAATTTGAAATGCCGGTTGAGCCTGTTGTAAAAGAGGTCAGTATACCTGAAATGATTATGGTATCTGACCTTGCTCAAAAGATGAGTGTTAAAGCCGCCATGGTAATTAAGCATTTGATGAAGCTCGGTATTATGGCGACTATTAATCAAAGCATAGACCAGGAAACAGCGGCAATTCTGGTTGAAGAAATGGGTCACAAAGCGATTATGCAGAGTGATGACGATCTTGAGCAGGAAATGCTGGCTGAGGCGCAAGAAGAAGATAATCGTGTGGCATTACCGCGAGCGCCTATTGTTACCATCATGGGTCATGTCGATCACGGTAAAACCTCGTTGTTGGATTACATCCGTAAAACGCGTGTTGCTGCCGGTGAAGCGGGCGGTATTACCCAGCATATCGGCGCTTATCAGGTAAAAACCGATCACGGCTCAGTCACCTTTTTGGACACACCGGGTCATGCGGCATTTACCGCCATGCGTGCCCGAGGCGCGGATGTTACCGACGTGGTGATTGTGGTGGTTGCAGCGGATGACGGCGTGATGCCGCAAACAAGGGAAGCGGTCGAACACGCCAGAGCGGCCAATGTGCCGATTATTGTGGCGATGAATAAGATGGATAAGCCCGCCGCCAATCCTGACAAAGTGATGCAGGAGCTGTCTACCATCAACGTACTTGCGGAAGAGTGGGGCGGCGATGTGCAGTTCCTGAAGATTTCGGCGAAAACCGGTGAAGGTATCGATGAGTTAATCGAAGCGTTGATTGTTCAAACTGAAATCCTTGAATTGAAAGCGCCTGTTGAAGGCCCGGCATCAGGTATTGTTATTGAATCAAGGCTTGATAAAGGCCGCGGCGTCGTGGCAACGGTACTGATTCAAAAAGGTACGTTGGAAAGCGGTCAGATGGTGCTGTGCGGTCATGAATATGGCCGCGTTCGAGCCATGTTTAACGAGAACGGCAAAACGATTAAAGCGGCAGGTCCTTGTGCGCCGGTTGAAATTCTAGGACTTTCGGGTACACCGAATGCCGGCGATGAATTTCTGGTGGTACAAAACGAACGTATTGCCAAAGATTTGGCCAAACATCGTGAAGATCGCATGAAGCTGTCCCGGCATGCCGTGCAACACGCCTCTAAACTGGACGAAGTATTCTCCAGAATGGCAACCGGTGAACTTGCCAGCGTCAATCTGGTGCTTAAGACGGATGTACAGGGCAGTCTGGAAGCGTTACGTAGCGCCCTAATCGGCTTGTCTAATGACGAAGTCGAAGTTAAAGTCGTTTTTGGCGGCGTGGGCGGCATTAATGAAGGCGATGCGAATTTGGCCTTGGCTTCCGGTGCGATTCTAATGGGCT
Source organism: Methylobacter svalbardensis (assembly GCF_037671525.1). Lineage (NCBI taxonomy): Bacteria > Pseudomonadati > Pseudomonadota > Gammaproteobacteria > Methylococcales > Methylococcaceae > Methylobacter > Methylobacter svalbardensis. The sequence continues at coordinate 6,283 of NZ_JAWPOH010000055.1, read as the reverse complement.
TTAATGTCCGAGCCGATACCACTGCACGCAAACTGATTGAAGAAAAAGGCATCGACCTGCATTACTACAGCATCATTTATGAAGCGATTGATGAGGTTAAAAAAGCCATCAGCGGCATGTTGGCGCCTGAAATTAGAGAACAGATTGTCGGTCTTGCCGAAGTGCGCGATGTATTTAAATCGCCAAAATTCGGCGCAGTTGCCGGCTGTATGGTTATTGACGGTTTTGTGAAGAGAAATCTGCCTATCCGGGTACTGCGTGAGAACGTAGTCATTTATGAAGGACAGCTGGAATCTTTGCGTCGCTTCAAAGATGATGCGGCCGAGGTCAAGATGGGCATGGAGTGCGGTATCGGGGTAAAAAATTACAACGACGTGCAACCCGGCGATCAGATCGAAGTTTTTGAACGCATCGAAGTTAAACGGGAACTGTAAACCTTATGGCAAGAGAATTCGGTCGTAATGCCCGTGTTTCATCACAGATGCAAAAAGAGCTTTCTTTGGTCTTGCAGCGTGACATCGATGATTCCAGGCTGGGATTTATTACTATCAATGAGGTTGTAGTCACTAAAGACCTTGCTGTGGCAAAAGTGTATGTCACGGTATTGAATGCCGATGAACAGGGCAAAAAAGCCAACGTTAAATTGCTTAACGAGTTGTCGCCTGTCATTCGGCATCAATTAGCCAAAAGGATGCGTTTGCGGCACATCTCTGATTTGCGTTTTCATTACGATGATTCGTTTGATACCGGCATGCGGGTATCGGAGCTGCTAAGTGATTTGCACGAGCGCGATTTGGATAAACCCGAGGAAGGTTAGCTTGCATGAGTAAACGCAAGTCCGGGTGCAATATTCACGGCATATTGCTGTTAGATAAACGTCTGGGCGTATCTTCAAACAAAGCCTTGCAGGAAGTCAGGCGCTTGTTTAATGCCAATAAAGCCGGGCATACCGGCAGCCTTGATCCCCTGGCTACCGGTTTGTTGCCACTTTGTTTCGGCGAAGCGACCAAGGTGTCGGGGATGATGCTCGATGACCATAAACGTTATCAGGCTGTTGTTCAGCTGGGGGTTATGACCGATACAGGCGACCTTGAAGGCACGATTATAGAAACTAAGCCCGTACCTGAATTATCTATTGATGCCATCCTGACTTGTCTTCAAAAATTTACCGGCGAAATCGATCAAGTTCCTCCGATGTATTCGGCTTTAAAGCATAACGGCAAAAAGCTTTACGAGCTCGCACGGGAAGGAATAACCATTGAGCGTAAAGCCAGACACATCACTATATTTGAACTGAAGTTACTGACTGATTCCGAATCTTTAGCCAAGGAACCGGATCAGTTGATGCTTGAAGTCTATTGTTCAAAAGGCACGTATATTCGTTCGTTGGCCGAAGACATCGGCCATGCTCTGGGTTGCGGCGGAACAGTAAAAGAATTACGGCGATTGGAAGCGGGGCAATTCAACATTGAAAATGCCAGAACTATCGAGCAATTGACCGCAATGGATCAGCAAGGCTTGTTTCAATGCCTGATAAATGTCGATAAACCGCTCGAAGCTCTACCCGCTGTGCAGTTGACTGATGAACAAGCTATTTGTATTAAATACGGTCAGTCGCTTAGCTTGTTAGCTTTCGACGAACTCGGGCAGAATGAATTCCAAGGTACTGTGCGTATGTATAACGATGCGGTATTTTTAGGCTTGGGGGAATTACTAAGGGATGGTAAACTAGCGCCGAAAAAGTTGTTTAATATGAACAACGATTTGCCCTAAAGCAAGCGCTCGGGCAGCAAAGAATACACCTGTTTCTACACCCTATCGTGGAAACAGTGTACTTAAGGAGTCGCCACTTTCGGCGGCTTTATTTTTTAATTTTTAATCTACATAGGGATTACAAATGCCATTTACAGCAGAACAAAAAAAAGCAGTCGTTGAAGCCTATCGTCAGTCAGAAACCGATACCGGTTCACCTGAAGTACAGGTTGCTTTATTGACAGCACACATCACCCATTTAACGCCGCACTTTGCAGAACACAAAAAAGACAATCATTCACGTCGTGGACTGTTGCGCATGGTTAATCAGCGTCGTAAGTTGCTGGATTATCTAAAGAATAAAGACCTAAACCGTTACCGTACTTTAATTGAACGTCTCGGCTTACGTAAGTAACAGAACAAAGAAACGGCACAATTCTCTTGTGCCGTTTTTGTTGTAAGTCGGGTTAGCGCTAGCGTAACCTGACACCCCTCCTTAATAACCTCGCAAAGGAACCTTATAGTGAATCCTATCAGGAAAGAATTTCAGTACGGCGATCGACTCGTTAAATTAGAAACCGGTGAAGTAGCACGTCAAGCAGACGGTGCTGTGATGATCGATGTAGATGGTACGACACTGTTGGTTACCGTCGTCGGTAAAAAACAGGCAAGCGGCGGTGATTTTTTTCCGTTGACTGTAAACTATCAAGAAAAAGCTTACGCAGCCGGTAAAATACCAGGCGGCTTTTTTAAGAGAGAAGGTCGTCCCAGTGAAAAAGAGACCTTAACGTCTCGCCTGATTGACCGGCCTATTCGTCCCCTTTTCCCAGAGGGCTATACCAACGAAGTTCAGATTATTGCAACCGTTGTATCGCTGAATCCTGACGTTGATCCGGAAATTCCTGCTTTATTGGGTGCCTCTGCTGCATTGGCAGTTTCAGGCTTGCCTTTTAACGGCCCAATCGGCGCCGCTACCGTGGGTTTTAAAGACGGCGAATATCTCTTAAACCCGACTGCTACCGCATTAAAAGAGTCTAAGCTGCAATTAGTGGTTGCAGGTACTGCACATGCCGTATTAATGGTAGAGTCAGAAGCTGACAATCTGTCGGAAGAAGTGATGTTGGGTGCGGTTTTATTCGGCCATCAGCAAATGCAGGTTGCCATTAATGCGATTAACGAATTTGCCGCCGCTGCCGGTGCAGGCGTCGTTGAGTGGGTAGCCCCCGAAATTAATGCCGAACTGAAAAAACGGGTAACAGCAGAAGTCGAAGCGGACATTAAAGCCGCTTATCAAGTTGCTGAAAAACTGGTTAGACAAGAACAACTGAAAGAAATTAGAAATACCGTCGTTGAAAAACTGGTAGCCAATGCCGAGTATGCAGAAAGTGACATCCGCGGCATTATCGAACATCTGGAATACAGCATCGTTCGTAACGCTATTCTTAACGAAGGCAAGCGTATTGACGGACGCGAATTAGACAAAATCAGACCGATTACCGTCAGAACCGGCGTATTGCCTAGAACCCATGGTTCCGCATTGTTTACCCGTGGCGAAACGCAAGCCTTAGTGGTTGCAACATTGGGCACGCAACGTGATGCGCAAATCATTGACGCGTTGGCCGGTGAGTACAAAGAACCGTTCATGCTGCATTACAACTTCCCTCCATACAGCGTTGGTGAAACCGGTTTTGTCGGCTCACCCAAACGTCGTGAGATCGGTCATGGTCGCTTGGCGAAACGTGGCGTTGCCGCCGTGTTACCGAACATGGAAGAGTTCCCGTACACCATTCGCGTTGTTTCTGAAGTCACTGAATCCAACGGTTCAAGCTCCATGGCTTCGGTCTGCGGCAGCAGCTTGGCGTTAATGGATGCCGGTGTGCCGATTAAATCACCGGTTGCCGGAATTGCGATGGGCCTGATTAAAGAAGGCGACAGCTTTGCCGTATTGTCTGACATCATGGGTGATGAAGATCACCTGGGCGACATGGACTTTAAGGTTGCAGGGTCTGTAGACGGTATTACCGCACTGCAAATGGACATCAAGATCGATGGCATTACCGCAGAAATCATGAAGTCGGCACTGGAACAAGCAAAACACGGTCGTTTGCATATCCTGGGCGAAATGAACAAAGCGTTGTCCAGCACCCGTGAAGAAATGTCCGACTTCGCACCGCGTATCATCACCTTTAAAATCGATCCTAGCAAAATTCGCGAAGTTATCGGTAAAGGCGGCGCAACCATCCGCAGTATTACCGAGCAAACCGGCGCCAGCGTTGATTTGACCGATGACGGTGTCGTTAAAGTGGCATCAGTTGATAAAGCGGCCGGTGAAGAAGCGCGTCGTATGATCGAGGAAATTACCGCAGAAGTTGAAGTCGGTAAAGTTTACGAAGGCAAAGTCGTCAGATTAATGGACTTCGGCGCTTTTGTTACGATACTTCCTGGTAAAGACGGCTTGGTTCATATCTCGCAAATTTCAGATGAACGCGTTGATAAAGTCAGCGACCGATTGAATGAAGGCGATGTGGTCAAAGTCAAAGTACTTGAAATAGACCGTCAAGGCAGAGTCAGATTGAGCATGAAAGAAATCGAAGTCGAATAACCCATGCTTGGTAGCCGCTCTTAACAAAAGGGCGGCTTAAAGGTGTTGAAAAGGGATTGTGATTCGTCGCAGTCCCTTTTTTCGTTTGGCTTATTACATAAAATTTTAGGGCGAATAAAGTATTAAGCTGGAAGATACTTAAAACATTTACTCAGGGATAATGCATGGAGTATAAGTGCAGATAAAGTATATTCACTTCAACATCATGAAAAAAATATCACTGATCCTTTTATCCATAGTGATTGCCTTCGGTTTTCTGATTCCGACAAGCCACAAAATTCCGGTAGAGGGTGCGAGCGAGGCCGATTGGAATCCGGCATCCTTCTGGTACCATCCTTGGGGGCGTTCCGGTACACATAAAGGAATAGATATTTTTGCCAAACAAGGGGTTCCGGTATTGGCGGCGAGTAGCGGCGTGGTGGTCTATACCGGTTTTAATGACATAGGCGGTAATATGGTAGTGGTATTGGGTGCGAAATGGCGTTTTTATTACTATGCTCATTTGCAGCGAATTGATACCCGTGTTTTACGACTGATCAGCACGGGCGATGCTATCGGTACAGTCGGTAATACCGGCAATGCACAAGGGAAACCTCCACATTTACATTTTGTTGTTCGTAGTTTGTTTCCATTATTTTGGCAATACGATGACAGTAAGCCGGAGCCTTGGAGTAGAATGTTTTACATTGATCCCGTTACGCTGTTAACTCCATAGTAGGGAGCGCAGAGCAAGAAATACCGCCGAGGGCGTTTGCTGATTGCCAATCTCCAGATTGGCAATCTCGAAACAAAAAGCCGGAGTTTCTAAGAACTGATTCCCAAGCTTGAACTTGAGAATCAGCAAAGTCGTCCCACAGTCCGAGTTAGCGTAATCGATGTTTATCGCTTCGAGGCATCGGGGAGTTAAATGACGTCAGTCAATCCACAAATAATCAATCGTGAATAAAATGATCAGCGACAGTCAAAAAATACAAATAGCTAAAAATTTCTCAGAGCTGCACAAAACGCCATTTGCTGCATGGACGCCGGATAAGGAATATCTGTCAGATGACGATCGTTATTTGGCGGTTTATGACAACCTTATTCTTGGCGTTTACGGCGATTGCTATGGGATTAACGCCGAGTACGATGAAGATGATAATTTAATCCAAGAAGCTACAGAGTTTGAAGTTGAGGTTGAAGGATTTGAATCAAAAGCGGGGAAGCCTGAAGTATTCTTTTTTGAAATAACCAGTGAATCGACAGGGGCAGGTAAATTCATTGAAGAACATGGCAGGCATGGTGATTGGTAGGACCGTAGGTTGGGTTAGCGTAGCGTAACCCGACATTTGCCGCGCGAATGTGTTGGGTTATGGCGCAAAAAAAGATGCGCTTGACCTTAACCTACGGAGCTTAAACATTGCTTAATATTTCCATTCCTTCTGTGACAAGCCGAACAAAATCTGTTGCATCTGAAAAATAGTTTTTAAACGCCATTCTTATGTCTTCGTTTGTATCCGCTTTAACCAATACTATATCCATCGATGGCTGCTCTTTCTCTAACTTAAAAAGTTCTTTTAGCGCTTCAGTTTCATTCCTATATGTTAGAACTTCCAATTCGCCATCAGGACCAAATATTAAAATTGCGTTTCTATTTTGACTGGCTTCTGACTCAACAACGTTAATCCCGCTCAACGTACGCAGTAAATTAAGATCCTTATCAACAGACCTGAATTCAGAAATTAAATCAGCGACGGCTTTGTCTGGAAATGCACCAAAGCTGTTTTCATGAATTCGCGCAATTATTTCACTTGCTATAGACTTCCAGAAAATTAATTTCCAAAACAGTAAAAAACTCCTTTGAAGATATACTTATTTCTACTGAAAAAACTTAAAGGAGCACTTAAAATCATAACGCTAAGCTTTTCGAATTCAATTGTACAAAAACTG
>NZ_JAWPOH010000054.1:0-21815 GCF_037671525.1 Methylobacter svalbardensis | reverse complement strand
ATTAAATGCGATTATTGGCATTATAAGGAGCGGCATGCGGTCGAATGCATGTTCGGCAAGCTCAAACATTACCGCAGAATTGCCACTCGATACGAGAAAAAGGCTATTAATTACATGGGGATGCTGTTATTTTCCTCAGTGCTTTTATGGCTGAGATGAAACGTCAACAGAACCTAATACTCCACCTTAAAACTCGGACTATTTTCTGGCCGACTATGCCGTTTGTCGTACAGCCGGGTGGTTGAAATATTGGCATGGCCCAGCCATTCCTGGACTTTGGCAATATCGGCTTTATGTTCCAAAGCATTGGTAGCGGCAGTGGCGCGCAGCGAATGCACGCAGAAGCCATGCGTATCCAAGGTAATGCCGACCTGCTGGGCATAGAATATCACCACATCCCGATACACGGAACGCGGATTGATGGACTTGGTGAGATCGCCAGTGGCGTTGTTTTTCACCGGACGAAACAACGCGCCTTCCAAATCCACACCATGGCCTGACGCTTCCAGATAGTCGGCCAGCAGGCGTTGGGTTTTAGGTTCGACCGGAATAAAACGTTCCTTTTTGCGCTTGCCATGAACATGAAACATCATCACGCCGGTTCGGCGTTGGTAATCTTTGATACGTAGATTGCACAGTTCCTGACGGCGTAAGCCATGGTAGAGCAGGGTGACCAAGATAGCCCGGTCGCGTTTGCCTTTCAAGGTGTCCTCGGGCGGCGCTTCTAGGAGCTGCCTGGCCTGATCGTTACTCAGCGCTTCACGCCTTTGACCGGATTATGGGTCACGGCGTTTTTCTCACAGAGATACTCAAACAGGGAAGAGAGGGCAGCCAGCTTGCGGCGCACCGTCGCATCAGAAAAATGGCGTTCCTCAAGGGTTTTACGTCAGGCAATGACATGGGCACGGGTGACCGTGCGAAACTCTTCCGGCTTTTCGATGCCGATAAAGCGTGAGAAATCGCGGAGGTCGTTTTGATAGGCCTGCCGGGTTTTTTCGGAATGGATATTGGCGAACCATTCTATTTCCGCCGGTACTTCGGACAGCTGACGAAATTCTGCTGAGGTGAGCGCACGTTGCGGCTGTTGAATCAGTAAATCGGTCATGGCGATTGATACCTTATAAATAGGCGAAATTTCGGGCGGTTTTTAAGGAGGGATTTTAGGTCCTATAAAATATATTATAGGACCTAAAGCAGATACGCAGAAGGACTTTAAAATGACCCAATGCACACGCTTTGAATATGAAAGCAGGAACTGGAAATTAACTACATTGAGATTTTTTTGTCGTCAGCCAAGGCCCCTCAAGCGACATTGAAGCCAGGTTCGCGGCTGGCAGCATACCAACAGAAAGCGGACAATCGATTCTAGAGAACCAACTGGGGCACTACTAGCCAAAGCTGTGTCCTTCGCAACTTCCGTTAGTTTATTGGGTTTCCCGATTTATTAATTTTTCTGCTCGAATGCGCTTTGAAAAATCAGGCGACTGATCGGCAGCTTGAGCCAGGTTATTGATATGGGCTTGCTGTTGCAATTCCGGAAAAGGAATTCGCGTATCAAGCCGCTGAGATTCATACAGATATTCCGGCAAATAACCACTTAGCAGAATTTTCCAGGAAAACGGTAAATGCTCCTGGTTGGTCAAGGTGCGTAACCAAATGGCCGTTGTGCAATTATCCAGTAAGGTGTTGTAAAACTCCGGTTTTTGGTTGAGTCCGTTGATTTTGCTCATGTATTCTAAAAACAGGCGCCTGCCGTTTTCGATGGGACCTTGCAATCTGTACAGATAGGCCTGTTCGAGCGGGTGATGCCGATAGTTGGTGCGCAGTCGAATCACATCGCGTTCATCAGCCACGAAATAAACCAGCTCATACTGGCGAAAGAAGCCTTTGATGGTTGAATAACCTTCGCCTTGCTCCTTACGCGCTTCGATGGATACAGCTAGATGATCATTACCACCGAAATCAAAACTGATGATGGTATGAGCAATGGCCGGCCCCATCCAATAAATGGAAAACAGGTCAATGCCTTGCAATTTATTCAGGTCAAAAGTTTTAGTGTAATAAGCGGGCTGATAATCAAGCTCACTCCGGTAATCAAAGTTCCGGATATTGTGTACCGTGACAGTGTCGACAGCAAAAGTGGCATAAGCGAGTTTATTCGCATCCGTTTGCCATTTACGATGATTGGAAGGATTAATACCCAACCACCACGTCAGTATGATCACAAATGATATTGAGTAACCGAGCAAAAAGTGTTTCCGCCATCGTGGCAAACCCAGACTAATTAATGTCGCCAAACCCAATAGACCGAATAGTATCGACATTGAGACTTGGGTAATTCCGGTAAAGGAATCGCCAAAATAAACGGCACAGACGCCCCATAGGGTAGTTAGAATAAGGGTTAATATCGTTAATGCGGCTTTGATAAATTTCATTTAGCGACAATATATTAATAAGTACAATAACTTCTCATAAAGCCGCTCTGATTATCTTTTCATCGAATCAAGGTTATCGGCTACTCTTCCGCCATTCTCGAAAACCAATTGTCCCTTTTCGTTGATCAGATTGAGTTGAAGATTGTTTTCATTTATTTCAAAACTGACTGCTTCAGCCAAATACCGCAGATATTGCGCATATTTTGAACCCGGCGCGCATTCGGCCAAGGTCGCCGCACCAGGGGCTATCTTGATTTTCTTGCCGTCAAGGGTATATGCGCCCTGCATCCGATTACAATCGGCTTTGACCCGATAATGTCGGTTCGGAAGTAAAATCAGCGTATAGTCGGTCGGATTATCGATATTGAAATTGCCCGATTCCAATGGCTCATCATAACGCTTCAATTTCCAAACTATGCCCGTAATATCAGTGCTCGAATGGCTTACAAAGTCGGCTTGCCCGCCGTTGACCAAGTCGGTTTTTAACCATTTTCCATCACGCAGGGCATAGCTTTGTTTGAACTGTTGACCAGGGCAGCAAGCAGGGTCTGTTGAACCGGCGACGACCATTTCCAAATCGAGTCGACCACCGGCTATGGTCATTGCGCTGATGTTGATGCGATCGCCCAGTAAAACGCTGTCTTGCTGAGAAAAAGCATCGCCGGTATCGAGTATGGCGACGAGATACTTGAATGTCCCCGATCCACCGCTTTGTAATGCCAGAATCACTGCGGCATCCGTGACGCCGTCACTATCCAGATCGCCGAACGCGAGTTTTTCCAATCTGATTTGGCGTAACTGTGTCCGGCCTTCTCCGTATTGATGCTGATACTCGCCATTGACAAGCTGAAACGCGCCGAATTCATCGATCCGGTAGGTGGCGTTAGCAAGCGTTTTTTCGCTCAACACCTTATTTGCCGAGTCATGGCTAACTTGATCCGTTGCACCACTATGGATAACACTGCAGGCTGAGATCAAGAGCAGCGCCGAAAACAACGCTAAAACCTGACATTTAGAGAATTTCATGATTGCGGATCCGGGCAAGGTTAAAAATCAAGCGCAACCGACAGCATGCCGATTTCACCCTCCAATCGGTTTTTTACATCAAATTCGTGGATCCACTTGCCGATGAAATGCACCTGCTTGTCGCCGAATTTAGGACTGTAACGAACGATCGGGCCGATGCCCAAGGCTTCGCCTCGAAAGCCACCCACGCTCGGCAACGCCTCTCTTCCCAACACTTGACGCAGTGCATTGACGTTATTGACAACCTGTTGCAATCGATCCAGTTGCGGACTTTCGTCATCGGTGAGTTGGTTATAGTAATAACCGGTCACGCCAATACCGAACGCTTCGGAAAAGTGTTGGGCAACGGTATAATCGATATGCAGCTCGTCACCGCTCTGATATTGGGTGGCGTTATTCTCGGTGTTGCTCATGAAGCCGACATTGAACGAAATTTCGTGGCCGCGCGTCGGGTGTAGCCAGGTCAAGCCGACTAGGGTGTCGAACGACCAATGATTGCGACCCAAGTTGACGATCTCGTTTTCGTCATAATACCCCGAAGGCATAAACACAGCCTGGCTCAGATTTACGCTGACGTCTTGCCATTTCCAGGTCAGCGACAGCGGTACCGCGGCCATATCGCCCACGCCTCCCCGGTTGTCCTGTCCTTCAAAGGTTTGTCCGGGTATGCGGCCTCGCAAGAAAGGGCCGGTTTGTACGCTGCCGGCGATGTTGAGATCGAATACGATCGGCAAAAACAGACCTGCACCGTAACGGCCGCCGAGAATCTCAAAGTCACTCACCCAAAACAATTTTGAGATGTTAACCCAGGAATCCACATCGACGCCGACAACGGCATTTCTACCCAGCGTAACGGTCTGCGGAAGTTGAGCGCCGTAGTACATCAGATCATCCCGAAAATAGAGCCCGGGCTCCTGTAGCGCATTCATAAAAAAGTCGTTATAGGCGCCCGGCACATAGTGGCTACTCGCGCCTTCGGTTGCATGGGCGCCGTTAAACGCAGCAGCCATTGCCAACACGGTTGCTGCGGTCAAAGCTCTTAAAGCCAAAGAGAACTTATTATTTTCAGTCATGATGTATGTCCTAATTTAGAGATAAAAAGTTGTTTTGATGAGTTATTGGTTTACCCGGCATACCAAGATCAGACGCACATTAAAGATCTGTGCCGAAGCGGTATTGCCAGGCTATGCCGGCCGTATCGAAGTTGCTGCCTGTCCTGCCAAAAATTCCGCTGCTGTAATAAAGCTTGATCGAGTTATACCGGTTTACAGGTAGAGCCAAGGTGCCGCCGACACGGGCGTTTTCCAGGCTATCGTTATTTTTCAATCCATCCACTCGGCTTTGCCCTCCGGTATAAAAGGTGGGATCGGCGGCAGCCCAGATACCGTAATCCAGGCTGTAAATCAGGTGCCCTTGCACGGAATAAATCGGATCTTGCGAGCGGACTTTGCCGCCGAAAAAATCGTCGTTGTCGGTGTAAAACCGAACGCCGCTTGCCAACTCGAACGTTAACGGTCCCACGCGTTTGGAAATGCCTAACTCCGGTTTGATCGACCAGCGATTAGTACCCAGATTAAGTAGCTTATCGGCATCATACTGACCGCCTGGCGCAGTTACTTCGATACGCGCGCCGACAATGGTGTCCTGCTGATAATCAGGAAAGTCCTGCATGGAAATTGCCGGAGCCCCGAAAAAATTCAGCGAAAAATGAAACTTCGGATCGGCGAGACCGGATATGTCACGCTCTCGGGACTGTCCGATAGCCGTGGCAGTGCCTACGGCCGACGCATAAGGCAGTACCACGTCAAACTTAGCCGACTTGCCATACACATCGAGCGATCTCGCATAAGCCAAAACGCCGGAGTGAACCTCGACATTGAGATTCTGTAACGGCAAAGCCGGATCAGTCCCCACGCCGCCTTCGGTGTGGCCGTAACCCAAAATGACAAAATTCAAGCCGACCGGGGTATTGGCGTAGGTTCGGGGTTCGAGGTCTTGAGCTGTCGAGTTGGATGCAACGAACACTAACAACATAGCTAAGCACTGAATGGCAAAGACACTGTCGGTTAGCGCGATACGGCGAGCGAATCTGAAACTTCCTTTGATGATTGGCGAACCGCTTTGTTTTGACATTGGCATATCTAAGCTATTTTTTAACTACCTCACAACGGTCGAGAAGTCATTGAGCCGAACAATCTATCCGGCCCAATGACTTTCCTTCTAAACCGATGAGCCTAATACGGCGCCGGTACCGGCATATACATAACACCGTCGCTGCCATAGGCCTGGGTATACCAGCTGGTGCCGCATTGATAGTAAGTCACGCCCTTGACTACCGATGTATTCGGGGTGCAGGGTAGCCCTCCGCTACTGGAAGGAGGCGGTGTTGAATAAACCACAGTCGTTGTGGATGCAGGCGCTGAAGACGTGCTTTGCGAAGAATTCGATTGACCGGCAGCATAACCGGCAACCGCCCCGATAGCCGCAGAACCTACCGCCACAGCAGCCACTTCGCCATCGTCCCAATCACTACTGTTATTATTGTAGTAACCAGAGGGTGGAGGCGGATAGTAACCGCCGGCTGGAGGGCGATAACCAGCGGGTGGCGGATAGGCTCCGTGATATTGCTGCGCGGTTTGTTGCCTCGTTTGCGTCCTGTCCGTGGATCCCTGTTGGCGCGTGCCAGTCCGTGCAGTGTATCCTTCCTGGCGCTCCTCGACATTTTGGCTCGAGTATTGCTGCCGCTGGGCCTGATTGGCCGTCGAAGTAGATTGTCGGCTTTGTTGAGTCGCCGCCCTATTCGTGGAAGCAGTCTGAGCGGTTGCCGACCGGTTCGCTGAAGCCGACTGCGCAGTTTGGGACCTATTTGTGGAAGCGGTTTGAGCGGCCTGTGAACGGCTGGAAGCCGCTGAACGACTACCGCCACTCGAGCCGCGCCCGGCGCTGGACGAAAAACTGCCGCTTGCTGCTGCGCCGCCCCGGGAAAAACTACCGCCTCCACCCTGAACCGAGCCCCCTCCGCGACCGCCACGCGCCATGACGTCATCTACCGAGCCCGTGAATATCACTAATGTGGCAGCCATTGCCGTCATGATCGAATTGAGTTTTATGTTCATTGTTTACCTCCTGTTTGTTCCGGGGTTTCTTTCCCGGCAGGAATGATGCTTGATAGTTGCGCGGCAAAGGCAATCTTCCGGCTTCCTTCAGGCGGCGTGAATGCAAACTCGGCATCGCTGACTACCGGCGCCAGATTCCAATCGGAAAATTGCGCTCTGAATTGCGGTTGCCCCTCGGCAAGCTTATAGGTCAACACGACACGTAGCGGTAAAGGTTGAGCACCTTCTTGGATCCATACCTGATAATCCATGGTGTCGGTACGGCCGGCCAAATGATGACAAGGCACGCCGTGGATCGAGGTTTTTTCCACATAATCCAACGACCGGGTGCGGCTTTCGATTTCCGCAGGAAAGCGGCTAAGCAGGAGCGCAGCCAATGGCAAGCGCATATGCAGATCTTTCAACAGATACACAATCGCCTCATCGAGGCCGCCCGCCTTGGCAGTTTGCGCATAAACGTTTTGCGAGGGATTGAATACAGTCATGTCCTTACCGTCATAAAGAAATAGGTGTTTTTCGCCGTGACTTTCCTCGATTTCAACGCGCAATCCGTTGGGCCGGCTGAGGCGAATCTTGCGCTTCTCGCCAAATTCGATTTTTTGACCGGACTCTTGCAAGGTGTCGTAGTTATCGCTGACGGCGACGGTAAATTTCGGAATCTTGGCAAGATAACCTGCCATGCGCAGCAGAATATCCTTGGCTTCGGCAGGCTGAGGTATCGCTGCCTGCGGCGCCAATGTCTGCGGTTGAGTTACGGCCTGATTTTCGGCGCATCCCGCAAGCGTTGCCAGAACCGCTACGCATAGCGCATTACGTGTCCTTATTTGTAGTTTTTTAGTCATTGCTCACCTCCTTTAGGTGATGGCGTTAAAAATTGCATTTTCATAAGATGTTCTCCTTCTTATTTCGACATACCTAACTGAGCATCCAGAGCCTCTAGCTCAGGATCATGGGGCTTCACTACAAGAGCCGATTTAACGACCGCTTGCGCTTCGTCGTTTCTACCGACTCCCGCCAGCGCCATGGCATAAACATAGCTAAAGCGCGTATGCGTTGGCTCAAGCTCGACGGCTTGTTTGAGTGAAATCATCGCCTGTTGGATGTTTTTCTGCCTGATCGCCAACAAGCCCAGGCTGTGATGCAGTTCGGCAGAATCCGGCAGCCTTTTCAAACCTTCATTCAGAATGAACTCGCCCTCGCTGTCCCGGTTGTTCATCCGCAGGTGATCCGCCAAATTGAGATACGCCGGCACCAGCTCGGGATCGAGTTGCAAGGCTTCCCGATAGGCCCGTTCGGCAGCTTCGGCTTGGTTGCTGGCAGAGTAAAAATTCCCCAGATTGATTTGCGCGGCCGGATCGTCGGCGTTCCAGTTCAACGAAGCGCGATACTCGCTGGCGGCAAGGCCGAAATCTTTTCGCTGATCCGGTGTCAGGCTTTGATCCGAGGCACCGGCTAATGTCGAGGCTGCCAAAGCCCGCAACGCACGCACCGGATCCTTCAGTCTGTCATGGGCGAGCGGCCAGCGTTGTTCCGGCGGTATTTGTTCCAGGGTTTCAATAGCGGCGCGACGCAGAAGTGGCTCCGGATCGTGCAAGGCTGCTTCTATGACCGGCATCAACTCAGGACTGAGTTGATTACCCAGCGCCGCAACGGCGGTAACGCGGGCAATGGCCGGTTGATTTTTGTCTTGCAACAAGGCCAACAGCCGCTCTTTTGCGTCCGCTGTATCCAGCCTTGCCGCGTGCAGCGCTTCGGCATAGTTCTGGTAACCTTTGGCATCATGCCCGTACCAAGTTTTGGCCTTTTCGGCGGACCAATGAGCCGGTTTATCGGCATGGCAATGAGTACAGGCGTTGGGTGTGCCGATACGTTCCGATAAGTCCGGGCGTGGTACGCGGAAGCTATGATCGCGCCGTGCATCGACACCCATATAGGTCTTGCTTGGCATATGACAATCGACGCAGCTCGAACCCTCTGAACCGACGCGATGGAAATGATGCTTTTCGCTGTCGTATTTTTCGGCGCTATGGCATTGCGTGCACATCGCATTACCCGGCTGGCGCAGCTTGAGGCTATGTGGTTCGTGGCAATCGCTGCAGGTCACACCGGCCTGATACATCTTGCTTTGCAGGAACGAGCCATACTCGTAAACTTCGCCATCGATCTGGCCGTCGGCGTGATAAAGCATTTCCGTCAATAACGACGGCAAATGCGAATCCATCAACAAGCCATGCCGGTAATCACCGAACAGTTGCGCTCGGCGGGAATGGCAGCGGGCGCAAATTTCGATTTCCTGGTCGGATGCACGCGGCTGGTTGCGACGGCCATTGCCGGTTGCGGGATCGATAGCCCATGTTGCGCCGCGATGTTCATTCAAGGTCACCGTCAAACCCTTGGTTGTGTTGTCGGACGAGTCGGACTTTGCGCTTTGTCTGGCCCACAGCACATGTTCGGAACCGGGGCCGTGACAAGACTCACAAGACACGTCAATCTCAGACCAAGTGGTGCGATAGCTACGACTGGCCGCATCGTAGTTTTTTTGCAAGTTGGTGGAATGGCACTCGGCGCACATAAAATTCCAGTTTTGCGAGCGCCGGGTCCAGTGCAATTCGTCGCTATGATCGATTTTTTCGTCCGGGTATAAATGAAACCAGCGTTGCCCGCCCTGAGCTTTTGGCTGGCTGTCCCAGACAATAGACAAGGCTTGCAGTTTGCCGCCCGGCAATTCGATCAAGTATTGCTGCAACGGCGTCACGCCGAAGGTGTATTTGATTTCGAAGTCGGTCAGCTTGCCGTCCGGGCCATCGGTGCGCACCATGAAGCGCTCGTTCTGGCGAAAAAATCTGGAAGTCACGCCGTCCTTGCTGAATTCGGCATCCTGAAAGTCACCGAGTACACTGGCATTGCCGACTTCCTGCATCGCCAGATCGTGATGCGAGCCTTGCCAAAGCCTATTCTGTTCGGCATGGCAACCGGCACAGGCGCTACGACCTACGTATTCAGGCTTCATCGGCGAGGACGCTTGAGTAGAGTTAACACCTGAGGGGGCTGCCGTCTCAGGGGCTAACCGCAAAAAATAAAATGCGCCTAAGCCCAGCATGACCAGCACGGAAGCGACCCATAACAAACGATAGTTATTGCTTGTCGCTTTCACGATAATGCTCCGTGCTCCGTGCTCCGTCATGTCATAGATCCAGGAAAAACATGGGCGTGGATTCATGCCCAAACCTTTTCAGCCTCATTTCACTTCGACCGTGACTTTCTCGATCTTGCCGGTAAAGCGGGTCTGCGGGCCTTCGCCTATTCCGGCTACCACCGGTGTGGCGTCATCGATACCCACATCAGCGGTCTCGTCGGCGGAAAAGATCATCGGTTGGGTTTTCTCGATACGACCCTCAGCCACTTTCCGGCCATCGACGGACAGCGTACCCATGCCGCCTTTACCCAATCCACCGCCATCATAGGCAAAGTCAAACACCAGCTTGGTTTTGCCTTTTGGCAGGGCTTCCTGGGCGCTGACGGTGTAACTGTTCAGACCCAGAAAGTTATAGGTGTAAGCCGGTTTACCGTCTTTCAGATACAGACTCCAGCCGCCAAAGCGTCCGCCCTGGGCGATGACGACACCATTGGCGCCCGCTTCCGGGATGTCCAGTTCGGCGGTGATGGTCTTGGATTTGTTCTTGATGTTGAGGAATACGTTCTCGGTCATGCCGGTCATGCCTTGCGCCAACGTCAGCGAGGCACGTCCGGCCATCAGGTCGGGGCGGCCTACCAACTCCGCGTTGACGCGCTCAATCACACGATCATCGATAGGCAGCGCGTTGTTCTTCTCCGCCTCTTTCAAGAACAGGGCTTGCAATTCCTTCAGTTTCTTCGGCTGCTTCTCCGCCAGGTTGTTGATCAGGCTGAAGTCGGTTCGGGTGTCATACAATTCCCAGATGTCCTCAGTCAGCGGTCGACGCGGCTTCATCTCCCAGGGCGCCCTGTGGATGGTGCGGGCATACCAGCCGTCCTGGTAGATGGCCCGGTTGCCGAACATCTCGAAGTACTGGGTGGTATGCCGTTCTTTCACCTTGGCATCATCGAAACTGTAGGCCATGCTGACGCCGTCCATCGGCCGTTGCTTGACGCCGTTCACCACTTTGGGTTCAGGCAGGCCGGCGGCCTGGAGGATGGTCGGAGCAACGTCTACGACATGATGGAACTGGGTACGTAGTTCGCCTTTGGTCTTGATACCCTTCGGCCAGCGAACGGCCATGCCGACCTTGGTGCCGCCATGATCGGAGCCAACCTGCTTGGTCCACTGGTAGGGCGTGTCGAACGCCACCGCCCAGCCTGCGGCCATGTGCGGGTAAGTCTCGGGACCGCCCCAGACGTCAATATGCTTGAGCATATCCGGTACCGTTTCCTGCACACCGTTGAAATAGGTCATCTCGCTGAACATGCCGCTGCGGCCGCCCTCGGCACTGGTGCCGTTATCGCCGTAAACGAAGAGAACCAGGGTGTTGTCGAGCTGGCCGATATCTTCAATGGCCTTGATAACACGGCCGACTTCATGGTCGGTCATATCGACGAAGCCCGCAAACACTTCCGCCTGACGTGCGAAGAGCCGCTTTTCGTCGTCCGACAGCGAATCCCAGGCCGGAATCGCCTCGGGTTTGGGCGCGAGTTTAGTGTCTTTGGGCACAGTGCCGTTTTCAATCTGCCGCGCCAGAATCTGCTCGCGCATCTTGTCCCAACCCTGATCAAACTTGCCGTGCCAACGCTCGATCCACTCCTTAGGCACATGATGCGGCGCATGCACCGCGCCTGGCGCGAAATAGGTAAAGAACGGTTTTTCGGGGGTCAATGCCTTTTGATACTTGATCCAGGCAACGGCCTGATCGGTCATGTCGGTCAGGAAGTGATAGTTCGGATCATTCGGCAGTTCGACCTGTTTGGTGCCGTCATAGATGAACGGCGCCCATTGGTTGGTCTCGCCGCCCAGAAAGCCATAGAACTTGTCAAAACCCTGTCGAGTCGGCCAACGGTCGAAAGGCCCGGCCATGCTGGCCTCCCAGGCTGCCGTTTCGTGCCACTTGCCGAACGCTGCAGTCGCATACCCGTTTAAACGCAACATCTCGGCGACGGGCACGACGTTGTTGGGAATCTGACCGGTGTTGCCGGGGAATGCAGTCCCTGTTTCGATAATCGCGCCCATGTTATTGACGTGATGGTTGCGTCCGCTCTTGAGCGCTGCGCGCGTCGGCGAGCAAACGGCGGTGGTGTGGAAGTTGTTGTAACGCACGCCCTCGTTGGCAATGCGCTCGAAGGATGGCGTGCTGACCGGGCCACCGAATGAGCTGGTTCCGGCGAAGCCCAAGTCATCCAGGAGAACGAGCAACACATTGGGCGCGCCGTTCGGCGCTTTCACTTCGAAACGAGGCGGCGCCTTGGCGTTACGGACATCGAGTTCCTTGGTGGTTGGAATTTTAGGTTCGGCAAGGGGGAGTACCGTGCGATCGAGACCGTCACCGTTGGCAGATTTGGTTTTGGCGATAGCCATCGGATTATGTATCAATGCCAAAGTCAGCACACTTGCATTAACTAATAAATACTTATTCATACTTTCTGTCCTTTGTTCGTAAAATTTTCAAGGGTGGCTGGATCGGGAGTTGGCAGGGAATAACTGCCCGAAACCTAAACACATCGTTCTTATGCTCTGCGGTGAGAATGCCGACTCATTTAGGCTCCCGAGAGTACCCAGAGTCTGGAAACCATGAAACGAAATTTCTTTAGCCATTTAGAGATACATCTCAACAATCAATACCAGACCTTAAAATGGCCTCACCGTAAACGGCAACGGGTCGGTAACTGCTTCGCCAGACTTACGGTTGGCAATCTGCACGAACTGCTCGGCCCAGCGATCGATAATGCCTTTGGCAGGGCCATATCAGGTCAAGCGAGTCAAATCCAGCGGTCCGGCATCCTGCATGTCACGGTCGGCGAAGGTAGCGACTACTTCGCAACAACCGGCCTTCGAAGGCGGCACGGCGTTGATTGATGGCACCGGCTGCGGTTACAGCCAGCATCACGGGAAAAAATTGATAACTTTTCATAATGGTTTGTCCCTATAAATTTAAAGTTGGGTTATTGTTTGAAACCTACATCTTTCAAGGCTTGCTTACAGCTGGTTCTTAACCCGCTCGGCAAATTCGAGTCCTTGGATATTGCTGATGAAACGGAACTGACAATCGGGTGGCTCGGTGGAGAGTTCCATCAAGGAAGCCAATTGACTGAAATGTTTGGAAGCAATCATTCGGCGTAGTCCTGTTTCCGATTCCCAAGTTTCGCCGTAACAAAGGGTGTGCGGAGGAGCTCCTACAGTTTTGTAAACATCGACACCGATACATCCAGGCTCCGCTCGCGCGCATTTTGCGAGCGCTTGCAAGGCCTCGGTCAGGGTGCGGACTTTCTTTGGCGGGACTTTAAGTGTCAGATGTAGTTCGATCATGCCTAATAGGTTTGCATAAAATGCGCCAATATTGGATTATTTTGAATAAAGACAAAAAACCTATACTAAATAAGCGGATAGTGTGTATCTAAAGAAATGCCTCCAAAGCAGCCTTTGTAGAGCTACCCGATATTTCGTGGATTCCCCGAAAATTACCGTTAATACGGCATAAAAGGGGATAGACAAAATATTTTCAGCGCGAAGCACAACACCCCTCTGCTGCTGGAGTGAGTAGGGTGAGGAGGGTCAAAATAAGGCCGATTGCTGATTTAAATTATCCTCACTCCAGCCTTCTCCAACAGTAGAGGGTAGGTGGTAATCGCCATTAAAATCAATATCTTAATTTATTTTATCCGCGCCTTCAAAGACGCATGATAATATCCGGACAGCATATACATCGAACAGTTGCCTACTGATGTTTTAGCTCCTTATTTATTGCTAAACAGAGTTTTGGCAGAATCCTTGCAATGATTTTGAAAAACTTGGCGAATAGATAGAAATTCGCTGAGGTTGAAAATATGAAATTTGCACAGCGGATGTTCGATAAATAACCTTTGAGTTAGACTAACCCAAGCTTAATCAGCCCAATCTCATGACAATAATTGTCTCTTCACCAAGAAAACACCAGCTCATCACTGACTTTTCAAAACTGATGGCAATCAGTTTAGTCGCACTGATAGTCCAAGGATGTGCTACTCCAGTAGGCATCAATCCAGTAGACATCCAGAAGGGTTATCAGCTGAATACAGTTAGTGTCCTGTCGGCGGGTCAACCATCCGAGGCCTCAAAAACGGTACTCAGGCGAAATGGACTGGTGGACCGATTCGAGACCGAACCGGCGGTAGTACTGGCTGAACTGCATACAGGACTCAATCCCACGGACGACGAAGACAAACTGTTCGCGTTGGCGGAGCTGTCATTGTTGCATGCCCAAAATACCGCTGATTCAAACTATTTCCTGGCTTCGGCGGTCTATGCCTGGTCGCTGCTGTTTCCGGGCGACGACAGTGGTGTTCAGCTTGAAGCTTCCGACCCTCGACTTCGGCTGGCTTATGATTTATATAACCAGGGACTTGCTCAAGGTTTGGCGACTCCCGGAAAGGGCGACGAGATTGAAGTTCAGTTGAAACCGGGAGAATATCCGCTCCCGTTCGGAACCTTGAAGATAGCACTGGACGAATCGGGGCTGTCGTGGGGTGGATACCAACTAGAACACTTCGTATCAACCGCATCCCTCGACGTTCGAGGCTTGAGAAACCGCTATCGTAGCCCGGGACTGGGTACCTCTCTTGCCGCGAGCATTGCGACCGGACCGGCATCGGCTAAAGTAGTGGGTTCGGAGCGCCTCGGCCCCCGCACCAAGGTGCCGGTTACTGCGATATTGCGTTTCGGGCAGGCGCGAGCCAGTTTGGCCAACGGACATCTCAATGGACAACTCGAGGTGTACGCAAATGATCGAGTCAGAACTGTCAACGTTGATGGCCAACAACAACCCATCGAATCCGATCCTACCGCAGCACTTGCTTACCAACTGAATGATAGCCCGCTGTATGCCCTGGAAATTTCCAACTTTTTGAGTGGAGGCCTCTTCAGCGGCATGGTTCCCAAAGATCGGGCTCAGGACGGTTTATTTACCTTCCATCCCTACCGAGCCGGCAAGATTCCACTGGTCCTGGTACACGGCACAGCATCGAGTCCGGCACGCTGGGCCGAGTTGATCAACGAACTCGAGGGCGACCCACGTATCCGCGAGAAATTTCAAATCTGGCTCTTTCTTTACGACTCCGGGAATCCGGTTTCGTATTCGGCCGGGCTACTACGGAGCGCGTTGACCAATGCGCTGAATGAGTTCGATCCCGAGGGTATAGATCCAGCTTTGCATAACATGGTGGTAGCCGGCCACAGTCAAGGCGGACTACTTACCAAAATGACGGCGATCGATAACGGCACCCGCTTTTGGGACCATATCAGCAACAAACCGTTCGACCAAATCCGGGTCGATCCCGAAACACGGGCGCTGTTGCAGCGCTCCTTGTTTTTCAAGCCCTTACCCTTCGTCAAACGGGTGGTATTCATCTCCACGCCTCATCACGGCGCCATGCTGGCAGCCCGACAATGGGTCACCGGTCTTGCCGCCAGACTCGTCACTTTACCCCAAACCATGATCCGCGGCATTGCTCAGGCGGCTACAGCCACAGGTGACGAAAAATTAACTGCGATACTGCGTAGACCGCCGACGGCGATCGACAACATGAACCCAAATAATCCGGGCTTGAAAATACTGGCTTCGATACCGGTTTCATCGCAAATACCGGCGCACTCGATCATCGGAGTTGAGGGTGACGGTCTCAAGGAAGACGGGGATGACGGCGTGGTTGCTTACCAAAGCGCCCACATCGATGAAGCGATTTCGGAGAAGGTGGTGCGCTGGAATCACTCCTGCCAAGGTCAACCCGAGGTTATCGAGGAAATTCGCCGTATTTTAGTGGAACACTTGGCGACGTCAAATGCCTTGGGCCGTACTATACCGGACGAATCACAAACGCATTAACACGGGTCAATGAAGCAGAAACCACAAACAGAGACCCGCTACTATTGCCGGAGTTTAAGGCACATTTAGGCCTGAGCCGTTACCATTCTTCAATAAACAGGACAAAAATCATGAGCGCCGAAATCATCAGTACCATCGACGGAATTGTGACAGTCAAAATAACTGACAAATTGACCTACCCTGACCTGATCGAACTACAAAAATCGGTCATTGGCATTATCGATCAACTTGGCGGTATAAAGGTTCTGATAATCTGTGAAGACCTTCACGGATGGAGCAAAGAGGGTGACTGGGAAAAACTCTCGTTCCAGGTCGAAAATGATCCATTCATCAACAAAATGGCGATTGTCGGTGAAGAAAAATGGGAGGAACCGGCATTAATATTTACCTGCAAAGGTTTACGAGATTTCCCAATCGAATACTTTCAACCTCACGAATTGACCAGAGCTCAAGCTTGGTTGAACGAAAACTAAACTGGGCGGTGAGCGCGACACACGAGTTGCCACGAAACTTTCACGGTCATCGCGCCGTATCTGGAAAATCGTTTTTACTTTCCCGCCGCGAACCTGAATCCGCAGTGACTAATTCCACTTTAACGGGGGTTTACTATGTCCAGATGCACATCCCGTTGCGGGAAGGAAATGGCAATTCCTTCCCGAGCGAACAACTCTTCGATGCGAAGACGTATATCGCTCATCACGCGGTAGCGATTGGGCTGGACGTGCAAATCAATCCAAAAATCCAGTCGCAGATTTAGCGCATCTGCACCGAATTCCTGCAGGTAGACTTCTGGAACAGGATTTTTCATTACTTGATGATGCTCGGCCGCCGCGCGTTCGACCAGCGCCATTGCCTGCCGGGACGGCGCGCCGTAAGCCGTATCAACGGTAACACTACAACGCAGGGTATGATCGGAAAGCGTCCAGTTAGTGACGCTTTTCTCCAGAAAGCTGCTGTTGGGGATCAGCATGTCGATACCGTCGAAGCGATGTACCTGACAGCAACGGCTGCCGATGTGGGTGACTCGGCTCAGCACGCCTTCGACTTCGACGATGTCGCCGATTTTGATTGAGCGCTCCATCAACAGAATCAAGCCGCTGATGAAATTGTTCAGAATATTTTGCGCACCAAAGCCGACCCCAATTGCCAGGGTGCCGCCCAGAAAGGTAAGGACCGTCAGAGGAATGTGTACTCTGACAAGGGCAAAAGCAAAGATGGCGATCACCGCTATCAAGCTAAATAGCCTTAACCCCAATAGAGCTGCGCTCGCCCGTCCCGGTTGCAAATACCTTACCTTGGATCGGCCGTAAGTCGTTATTCGCACTATCAACCACAAACCGATGGCGAATATCGACAAAATCTGAAAAATTTTGCCCACCGTCACGCTGCGTTTACCGACAATCTCTCGACCTTCAACCGTGATTTTATCCTCGATCGTCAACAGTTCGAAATCGTTCAGCGCCCCGGCTAGTTCTATGGCATGCGCGGAGAACGCTTGCACTCGCTCTTTGAAGCTGCCGCCTTGAAGCCGCCCTTGAAGCGATTCCTGCAAATTGCGGATGTGGGCGTCCAAATCATCAGCTTCGGCAACACCCCGTTTCAACATGGCTTCCTGACTGGCATAGGCGGTCAGTTTTCGTGTTTCCAGCGCTCGATCGCCATACTCGGCCTGCCAATTGGCAAGACGATTTTCCTGGGCATCCAGACGTCGTCGGTTGGTGTCCAGATCTGAGCGCAGGTACTTCCTCCATAAAGCGATGCGATCCAGTCCCTGCTTGGTTTGAAACGCGGCGTTATCCAATAACGTGAAATCCTCGGTATGATCAACCTGATAATGTAACTCCCAAATATTTCGCCGTCCGACCAATGACTGGGCAAGCAACCTCAACACTTTCAGGTTGGATGCAGATGCTTCGGCCTCTGCGATGGCGGTGTCTAAGATTTGCTGCAACCGCACAACCTCATGATCGGGGCCTTCGCCGGATACCAGCTTTGAAGAGGATAAGCGCTCACGGGCTTGGCGCAATTCATCCCGAGCTTGTTGCACTTGCGCCTGATCCGCTTGATTGGTGGTTATCGCCTGCGCGGTTTCGGCATCCAAGGCTAGACGCAATTCCGCCAACTGAGCGAGCATCTTGTCGCGATCGTCCGCTGTCATAGGAGAACCCAGACTGGCTGTCTGGGCCTTGCGTTGTAAAAATGCGCGCTCATTGATTAGATGAGCCAGTTGTTCTTCGCGAATTTCTCGGTCCGCATCAAGTGCCGCAAGCCTTGCTTCATCCTGTTGGTTTCTCAAGGTATTCAATTCCTGAAGCCAGCGGGCACGGTCAATGTGTTCCGAGCTTGCCGTTTCTAATTGCTCGCTGAATTTACGCTGGTTCTGCGCGGAGCTCTGGAATGCCTGGCGCTGTGATTCGAGCAAGCTCTCAAGCATGGCTTGCTCAAGTCGAGCGGCTTCCAGTTCGCGATCTTTCAGGCGGACTTGTTGCCATTGATCATCCACGAAATCGATCGAATAAGGCGGCGGTTCGGAAAAATTGACCCAAGCGGCTGATTTTTGTTGCAAATCATGGCGGTTTTCGCGTATGACGCGCAACTTGTTCAAGGCATCGAGATGGCTTTCATAAGCGTTATCCAGCAAATTCAGCAACCGTTTGTATTCTGCCCATTCGTCGGCATTCGCAGCGGCCGACATGACGGCCTGATCTTGCGCTACAGCGGCCCGGCGTTCTCGGATTTGCGTACGCCGGGCTTTTAGCTCCGTCTCTCTTGCTGACAGCGAGGGTGCTTCTGCTTGAGTGGCCGGTTCCGCCGACGACTGATTGAGCCCCGGCAGTGCCTGTGCATTCACAGGCAGCATCAGGGATAACATCACAGCAAAGCCAGTGATCAAGACGCCCCGCGATGCTCCCGAAAAACTTAACAGGCCTCGGGCATGGCCCGGCAGCAATACCGAATTAGGGTTATTAACACGGCCCTCGAATATCGTTCGTCCTAATCCTGCCGAAGGACTTAGCCCGAACGGAGCTTGAGAAAATCTAAGGGCCGGGTTAATAGTGATATCCATCATTGAATCGATCAGCCACAGTCATTAATTGACCGAATAACCCAGCGCCCCCAGACAGGATTTCATGGCCCGGTTATAGTTATCGAGACCGGGAGGCGGCGCGGAGGCGGCTTGTTTCTGGTTGTCACGCTCCTGAAACCCGCGCTTCATACCCCCGGCGGTTGCGCCTATGGCTGCGCGATTGCCGGCATCGCCGGCAATCGCGCCAATCGCCGCACCGCGCGCACCGCCGCGCAACATTTCTTTAAATGCGCCTCCCTGAGCTTGGCCTGATGTTTGTGCCGGAGGATTGTTGGGGTCATAACCGGATTGCTGGACAGACCATCTATGGCATTGATACTGGTCTTGCTGTTGTTGCTGAGGGCTTTGACCGGCAGCCGGGTAAATCATCAGCGCACTTTGAGCCCAGGCGTCCATCGAACTCGCGGCCAGCAATAAAGTACTGGCTATTAGACGGTTAAATATTATTCTGTTATTGGTATTCATCTCTATGCATTCCCGTGTTGAGTTAGTTATTCGAAACTAATTATTAAGTGGGATTATTGCTCCGGCGGCATGGCGCCACAGTTCGCCAAGCGGTAAGCCATGCGTCCCGCCCAAAAGTCAAAAGCTCGGGTCACGTCGTCCCATTTGCTGGTCACGCCGATGATCGATTTCGCGCCCACGATACGATCGACTGCCGCGGCAATGCGCTCGCCGGTCATCGCATCCGTTATGTCGGTTTCGCCGCTGGCCTTGCCGACGAAAGACCCTGTGCCGGTCGCCACTTCTTTTAATTTCGACATCACCAACAACTGAGGCACAAACGATGACACCGTATCCAATGCGACCCAGGAGCCTTCGGCTTCGGTAATCGCCGTTTTAATCTTCAATGTACCCGGTTGCGGTGTCTTCACGATTTGATAATGCTTGCCTAGCTCACTGACTAGCGAGCCATGCAAATGATTGACCAGAGCTTGCCGGTCGGCGGCAGGAACACCGGCCAAGTCGCTATTTTCCCGAGCCCAAATACCGACCGGTTCGATGATGACCTTGTCATAGCCTTTGCAGGTTTGCGGATAGTTCGGATTGATGTAAATCTTCAACGCCTGACCCGGCTGCCCTTCCTGCAGTGCCGAATAATCGTCCAAGAAACCTGACTGTTTGACATCTCTCGCTTGCTTGGTCGGCGTACAGGCCGACAGCGATATGCCCAATGCCAGTCCGCAAATGGCTAAAATATTTTGATTGATAGTGCTTGTCATCTTTGAATCTCCTAATGGTTAAGTATGGCGTTATAAACTGTGGTATTCGAACCGGTACCTCGGCATTCGCATTTATGGATTGACCCGGGTGATTTTGGAACCTTGCAAACCCAGGCCAGCCATTAAACCTCTTTGGCCGAATACGAAGGCATAGACATCGTCGCGTAGTGTGGTATTAGTAACGGTCTTAGCCATACCTTCATCCAGAACCACGATATTCGGGCCCACGCCGACTTCAAATCCTCTACTGCTATCGAGACTGGCCAGTGCAGCATCATTCATGAAAAACATCGCGTAACCGAAGGATTGCACCCCGGCCTGTAAGCCGTAGGACCCGGCAACGATGTTGTAATAGCCTGTGGTTCGGCCGTTGCGGCGCATCGCGCCCTTGTCGTATTCGGCGCCGCCGATAAAACCGGCCTTAACCACATTCGGAAACACTAAAATCCCCTTTGCTTTTGCGGCTAAAGTTCTGGTTGTCGGTGTCGTTTGATAAAGCTTGGCCAGGGCCGTGCTGACTTCACGATCAATCCGGGCCGCGTTAGTCCTAGAGTCGGCCTGAGTGCTGCCGCCGGTAGACTGACAGCCGGCCAACATCGTTAGAACCATCAGAAACAAACACAAGCTTGGTCTGAAATATAGGCGCTTTGAGACTTGAAACGATATGCCGGATATGGATTGCAGGTTTTTCATAGTTCGTTCCTTTGTGATGCATAGTGGTTTAAAAGCCAGTTCGGTTACTTTTAAATAACTTCCTGATTATGAATTTTCTTGTTGGGACGAATGAGTTCGGAAAGTCATGACTGCCTAAATCTTAAATTATTAAAGCCTTAACTCAGTGCGTTGGTTAACCTATGCGAATTTGCTTTCACACATCATTATCGGGCAGTTTCCGAGTCATGTTTAGACGCGCATCCAGATATTGCCGGAACAAGGCGCGTAGCCGTGGCTGAGCTTCGACCGGCAACAAATCCAGTCTGAGGTAGGCAGTGCCGATGGCGTTGGACTCTTCGATTACTAATGTCCGACGCTGATCAAAGCGCTCGGCAGCACCGGAAAAGGTAAAAGCAATCAGCAAGCCTAACAAGGCATAAACGGCACCATCAAGTAACCCCGAGCCGACACTATCGTTTTTAGATGCGGGTCCTCCTCGTCTACCTAATCGCCAACCGATCTCATAGACAAGCAAGGTACCGAGCAATAATCCCGCGGCAGACAGCAGCCCTACAATCATAAGACTCATACTTAAACCTCTTGGGACTCGGGACGCTCAAGTACCGCACGACGAAGCTTGCCTTCGCCCAGACGGCGGTCGAGTCCCGCGTACAAGTGATAAACAAAAAATGCCAAACCGATACACAGCAGCTTGACCTGTATAAGATTCCAGTCTTTTTGCCGCCAAACCGCTTCAAAGGCTTGTCCCAACATGCCATGCTCGCGGTAGGCATGAAATAATTTCTCAAGGAACAACACCAGGAATGTCGCCAACAGATAAACCAGGGTCTTGTATAAAGCCACCCAGCCCACTGATAACCTGGCGTCGAAACGTTTACCGGCTGGCGTTTTATCGAGCACAATAACGATCTTGGCAACGATCAAGGCACTAATGGCCGCGGTCGAAACCGCGCTGACTTCGACCTGATACTCGGCCAATAATAGTTTCTTCAACGTCAACAGCACGCCGAAACAAAAGAAAAAATAAAGCGTCACCCAGGCGACTTCTTTGAGTTCGTGTTTCAGTGCCGATAGTCGACTCATATAGTTTCTCAGGTAAATAATTTCCAAGCCACTACAGTAAAATTCACGCAGGGATTGCGAAATCTTCACGCATTTTCTTCATGACACACAAAACTTTACTGGCATCTTGCATATACGTCTTGAAA
>NZ_JAWPOH010000053.1:0-22056 GCF_037671525.1 Methylobacter svalbardensis | reverse complement strand
GAGCGGCGCGAATGGACAGGCGGCAAGCGTTTATGCGGAAATGCCCAATGACCAGTTCAGACGCTTGCAGCTGAATAGAGGCGACAAGGTTGAGCTGCGGATACGCCACGCGCATTGGTTTCATTAGCGTAAGTTCTCGGGTCGCCTAAAGCGCCTACTTTTGGTACGCTACACCGATCGGCATGCTTTTTAATCAAGGAAACATCCCCAACAATGAATTTAAGCCAAATTGAATTGCTTCGCGTTCTTCAGGAAAATGATTTCAGCCTTTCAAAAGCGGCGGAAAAAATGCATATCGTGCAATCGGCGGTCAGTCGGCAATTGCAGCTTTTCGAAGCCGAACTGGGTTCCCCTTTGTATGAACGGCAGGGTAAAAGATTGATAGGCTTGACCTCTTTGGGTTGCCGCATCATGGAGGAGGTCGCAACCATTAACATGGCCAAAAACAATATCCAGACCATAGCAGCCGACTTTATCGACAGCAACCAAGGCGTTTTGCACATTGCGACCACCCACACCCAGGCCAGGTATTTTTTACCGAAACCTATCCTGCGCTTCAGGGAAAAATATCCGGGCGTCAGGATTTATATGGTAGAAGCGTCGCCCGAACAACTGATTAACAAACTGCATACCCGCAAAGCGGATATCGCGATCTGCACCGAGAAAGTCGGCGAAGATACCGACTTGATCGTCAAGCCCTGCTACGAATGGCATCATGCGGTGGTGGTGCCGCAACATCATCCGCTGAGCGAGGGCGAAATTTCGCTTGAGCGGCTCGCCTCTTATCCGATACTCACCTACAGTTTTGGTTTTACCGGTCGCTCAAATATCGAGACTGCATTTAACAACACCGATATGAAACTGGATATTATCCTGGCCGCCGCCGATACCGATGTGATCAAGACCTATGTACGCTTAGGGATGGGGGTCGGCATTATTGCAGGCATGGCCTATGATCCGGAGGTGGATCATGATCTGGTTGCGCGGGATTTGTCGCATCTTATTCCCAGCTCAAGAACCAAGATCGCCTATCTGAAAAACAACTACCTGCCTGTGTACACGCAGCACTTTATCGACGAGTTGCTGGTTGCGGCTAAAGAACTTAACCTCCATTAAGGAGCGGGATTACGCTGGTTCCCAAGCTCCTGCTTGGAAACTAGCGAAAATCGTTTTTGCCCTATTTCAGGCTTGAGCTGTGTCGATATTGGGCGGGCACATCAGGTTCACACTTTTTATTGGCTACCTGATTGTACGTCCGCAGCAGAAATTTCGGTTTTTCCAGGAACGATGACTTCGTCAAAAATGGCGGTTTTTCAAGGTTCCCTTTAGTTGACCAGTATATGGTCGCGCTGACGCATACATGTTCTGAATGCTCGTTTAAAATTCTCGTTGGCTTCATAACCTTTCCACAATCCAGCGGGAATGGCCAAAATAGCACCACCCGCGGCACCTGTTGCAGCACTGCCCGCTATAGCGCCAACAGCTGCGCCACCAGCTGCACCAGTAACAGCACCGACACCTGCGCCCATAGCGACTTCTTTCGTGATATCCGATGCTTGTTTTGCCAGTGTCTTACACTCTACCATGTCGCGCTGAACGGTTTCTGGATGTTGGTCTATGCGATGATCGATAATCGGATGCCAGCCACTCATAGATGCGCACCCAGTGGCTAATGCAGAAAGCGCCAACATTGTTAATAAATTATATTTTTTCATGTTTTCTCCAAAAAATGGCAATCATTTAAATTAATAAAATAAACTTTTTCATAAGCTTTGACCCTAGGTGACTGAAGCCAACTGGCTATTTTATAAGCAATTATGGTTAGCTAAGATTATCCCTGTATGAAATGAATAGGGGCTTAACAGAGCGGGCCAACGGAGCTTCCACTACGGAAAGGGAAATTCGATTATTTTTTTAGAAAAATCGATATTTAGATTACAGCTGTCGTTGAATGACTGGTTTCAAAGTTTCACCAGACATGCCCTAGAAATTACTGACTGACCGGTTTTTGGCATGGGACTAAACCGCTACGCGCAATTGACGCTACGATTTAAGTCCTGTAGGTTGAGCATGCTTTTATGCCCAACATTGCGATGTTTCGATATGGCGGCGGATTTCTCCATCACCGTATGCCCAACCTTATATCTTGATTTTTTAAGATTATCCTTTAGTGCGGGGAGATTTAGTATATGACGGATAAGCTCATCATCGACGGTTCCCACGGCGAAGGCGGCGGGCAAATCCTGCGCAGCACATTGAGTCTGTCCGCCATCACCGGGCGTCCGGTGCGCATCGAGAACCTCCGCGCGAACAGGAAAAAGCCGGGGCTGGCGGCGCAGCATCTCACTTCGGTGCGGGCGGCGGCGATGCTTTGCGACGCCGAAGTGAAGGGCGCGGAACTCGGCTCGCAAACGCTGCAATTCATCCCCCGCAGGCCTGTTCGGGCCGGCGATTACTCCCTGGACGTGGCCGAGGCACGGGAAGGTGGCAGCGCCGGCGCGGTTATGCTGGTGCTGCAAACCCTGCTGCCGCCGCTGGCGCTGGCTTCGGGCGTATCCACCGTCATCTTGCGCGGAGGCACGCACGTCGACATGAGTCCTTCCTACGATTATGTGCACGATGTCTGGCTGCCTACGCTTGCCCGTATGGGGATGCATGCCGAGCTTTCCCTGGTGCGGTCCGGCTGGTATCCGGTGGGGCGAGGAGAGGTAAGGCTGCGAATCGCGGGATCGGGGGAATTGCGGCCCCTGCGGCTTGAACATCGTGGTCCGCTGCATGCGGTTACGGGGCGCGCCCTGGCCGCCAACCTGCCCGCCCATATTTGTGAACGGATGGCTGCCCATGCGCGCGATCTTCTGGAGCAGGCCGGGATGGCTACGGAAATCGAGGCAGCCGTTTTGGAAGCGGCCTGCCCTGGAGCAGGCTTGTATTTGACCGCGCATTACGAAAACAGCCTGGCCGGCTTCGGCGCCCAAGGGAAACGCGGAAAGCCCGCCGAGCTGGTCGCCGAGGAAGCCTGTTTCGCGCTCTTGCAGCACCATCGATCGGGCGCGGCCCTGGAACAGCATCTCGCCGATCAGTTGATCCTGCCGGCCGCCTTTTGCCGGGGTGAATCCATTTTCGGCGTCGAGCGCATCAGTCCGCATCTCGTCACCAACGCCTGGGTGGTTAAGCGTTTCGGACTGGCGCGGATAGACATCACCCGGGCCGCCGACGGAACCGGTTTAGTCAAAATCCTTGCAAGCCGGTAAATCCATCATGATCCCCATTCAAGACCTCCTCCATCGCATCCGCTGGGATCCGGAATTCGGCCGCGGCGAATTCGTCATCGGTTATTACGACCGGATTGAGCATGAAATCATCCATGTGCCGTTTCGCGAAATCAAATTTCCACAGGACTGCCCCAGCGTTTTCGAACTGATCGATCGCGACGAGGGACAGACGCATACCATTCCCTTGCATCGGGTCAGGTCGGTTTACAAGAACGGCGAGTTGATCTGGCATCGGGAGTGAACCGGCGATCACATTCAGTCGCTACGGTCACCACA
This sequence comes from Methylobacter svalbardensis, assembly GCF_037671525.1. NCBI lineage: Bacteria > Pseudomonadati > Pseudomonadota > Gammaproteobacteria > Methylococcales > Methylococcaceae > Methylobacter > Methylobacter svalbardensis. The sequence continues at coordinate 18,508 of NZ_JAWPOH010000053.1, read as the reverse complement.
TAGTTGCCCAATAAGCAGTCGCTCAGCAGCACCTGCTGGTCAAGCACCATCACACTTCGGCTTCAATATTTATATTTCTTTAAAAACAATGCATTAAAGGTTGGCATAAAAATTGACTGTTAAATGTTGCATATCGACAATTCTTTAAACTTGCAGAGCGTCTTGTAGTGCAATAACTGGCAATTAGCCGGTGGCAGTCAAGTTTCTAAAAAATAGCCGACTGGAGTAAGAGGGAGTTTTTAGCTTGTAATCAACCTTGAATCAAACCGTTTGCAAACCCATAAAATATTTCCTTAGGAGAATTCATGAAAAATTATAAAGCGATTATTATCAGCGGGTAGGATGTGTTGAACGTAGTGAAGCGCATCAATCGCGAACGATGCGCCTTGTACCTCGGCACATCCTATGGGCCTGGGCGACACGCTGGTCGAAAGCCGCTACAGCGATTACAAAGACTTCGGCGGCGTACAGTTTCCAAGTCACATCGTCCGCAGCCAGGGCGGCTACCCGGTGCTTGACATCAACGTATCAGCAGTCAAGGCGAACCCGGCGGTTGACATCGCGGTACCCCATCATGCTGGCCGATCTGCGCACCGTCATTGGCAAACCGGCAGCCGCCAAATAGCCGGTCCGACCCGGATCAGGGTAAAAGTGCAATGCTTTTGCCTTGATCTATTTTCATTCATATATTGATCCTGACAGACAGCTCTTGCGCAACCGTTGCCGCTTTTTAAGCAATCAAGAGTGACGCGAGAATAAAAAACAGATAAAAAACAATAGTATAAAATTTGATATAAACAATGCCCAATTTAAAATGCCTATTTAAATTACAAATTTCAATTACAATTACCAAACATAATTAATACGTCTGTTTGAACCAATTTACCTGCATGCCTAATCTTAAAACCAAGCCGGAAAAAACCCGCACCCGACTGTTAACCGCAGCCAGCCGAATCTTTGCCGAGAAAGGCTTTCAGGACGCGACGATAGCCGAAATCTGCGGACAGGCAAAAGCCAATATTGCCTCGGTCAATTATCATTTCCGCGACAAGGAAACCCTCTATCTGGAATCCTGGCGTTTTGCTTTCAACCAGGAACTTGCTCTGTATCCGCCCGACGGCGGCCTGATGAACGATGCACCGGCGGAACAACAGCTGGCCGAGCGGATTAAATCCCTGGTCCGCCGTATCGGCGACGAGAATTCCTATTCGTTTGCGATTATTCATAAGGAAATGGCGCAGCCTACCCGGCTGCTGGCCGATATTCTGGAAAAGGAAATCAATCCGCAACGCCTGCAAATGTTCGCTTTGCTGAAAGAATGCCTGGGACAGGCGGCCAGCGAGCAACAAATCCAATACTGCCATGCCAGCATCATGGGTCAATGTTTTCAGCTGCTGCGGTTAAAGCACATGCAAGGCGCCCGGCCGTTTCGCAGCCATCCCAGCGACTTAAGCGACACCAAGGCGTTTGCCGAACATGTCGTGCAATTCTCGCTGGCCGGTATTCAAGCTATCCGCTCCCAAACTATTAATTTAAAAACGTCCGTATGAGTCAAGACAATCGCCATGAATTACTTCCGCCTGCCAACCGGCGCCGGTCTTTTTTACTGTCCACTTCGTTGATCGTGCTGGCACTGATCGCAGCAGGCTTTTATTTTCAGCATTCGTCGTCTCCCGATGCCAAATCAGGTTCCAAAGGCGGCAAACGCGGACATGATGATGACGCACCGGCAGTGGTGGCGATAGAAACCGCAGGTAAAGCCAATTTTCCGGTATACCTGAACGGCTTGGGCACGGTAACCGCATTGCGCACCGTGACCGTGCGGCCCCGAGTTGACGGCGAATTGGTGAAAGTAGCGTTCAATGAAGGCCAGATGGTTAAGGAAGGCGATTTGCTGGCGGAAATCGATCCGCGTCCGTTTCAGGTACAGTTGCAACAGGCTGAAGGTCAGTTGCTGCGCGATGAAGCACTGTTGAAAAATGCCCAGATAGACCATGATCGCTACCTGACCCTGCTGGAACAGGATTCTATTTCCGCCCAGCAAACCATGACCCAGGAAGCCCAGGTCAAACAATATCGCGGCATTGTGGAAATGGATAAAGCCCAGGTCAATAACGCCAAGCTCCAGCTTAGCTACGCCAGGCTGACCGCGCCGATTTCCGGAAGGGTCGGATTGCGTCAGATCGATCAGGGCAACATCGTCCATGCCAGCGATACCAACGGTTTGGTGGTGATTACCCAGCTCCAGCCGGTCAGCGTGGTGTTTACCCTGCCCGAAGATAATGTGCCGGCGGTGGTGCAGCGCCGGCGAACCAACGAACCGGTCCGCGTCGAGGCCTATGACCGAGCCGGTAAAATCAAGCTGGCTGACGGCAAATTGCTGGCGCTGGACAACCAGATCGATTCCACCACCGGCACGCTGAAACTGAAAGCGCAATTCGATAATAACGAGAGCACACTGTTCGCCAATCAGTTCGTCAACATCAAAATGCACCTGGACACCTTGCCCGGTGTGACGGTGGTTTCCAGCGCCGCGATTCAGCATGATACCCAGGGTCCGTTTGTCTACGTGGTCGGCCAGGAAAAAACCGCACAGGTGCGCCGCATCACTTTGGGACCGACCGAAGGGGATAAGGTTGCGGTGCTCAGTAATCTTGCCGCCAACGAAACGGTGGTGGTGGAAGGAACCGACAGGCTGCGCGAAGGCGGCCGGGTCGATATTGCCCAAAAAGACGGGTTAGCCGTGGCGGCCGATCCTGCTATACAGGCCAAGTCCGAAGGCAAGTCGCGTAAAAAAGATAAACTTCCTTGAATTTAAAAACCGCAATTAGTCCACGAAAAGCACGAAAGACACGAAAAAGGAATCAGTATGTTGTATTACGCACCAACTTGGTATTTCTTTGAATATTTTCGTGCTTTTCGTGTCTTTCGTGGATCAAATGATTTTTTAGATTGAATATGACGCCCTCAAACCATACCCTGCCGAACTTCAATCCATCCCGGCTATTCATCCTGCGCCCGGTGGCGACTTCGTTGCTGATGGTGGCGATGCTGCTGGTCGGTATCCTGGCTTACCGGATGTTGCCGGTTTCCGCTTTGCCGCAGGTCGATTATCCGACCATCCAGGTGGTCACGTTATACCCGGGTGCCAGTCCCGAGGTGATGACCTCGGTAGTCACCGCGCCGCTGGAACGCCAGTTCGGCCAGATGCCGGGACTGACCCAGATGTCATCGACCAGCTCCGGCGGCGCGTCGGTGATTACCCTGCAGTTCAATCTGAACCTGGACTTGGACATCGCCGAACAAACCGTGCAGGCTGCGATTAATGCCGCCTCCAATTTCCTGCCGAACGATTTGCCGCAAGCGCCGATTTACAGCAAGGTCAATCCGGCCGACACGCCAATCATGACGCTGGCGGTCAGTTCCAAAGCCTTGCCGTTGTTCAAGGTCGAGGACTTGGTCGATACCCGGTTGGCGCAGAAAATCGCCCAATTATCCGGCGTCGGCATGGTCAGCATCAGCGGCGGGCAGCGTCCTGCGGTGCGGATTCAGGCCAATCATAAAGCGCTGGCCGCTTACGGCCTGAGCCTGGAGGATTTGCGCAGCGCGATCGCCGCCGCCAACGTGAACCAGCCGAAAGGCATGTTCAACGGTCCGATGCGCTCGGCGATTATCGACAGCAACGACCAACTGCGCTCGGCGGCGGAATACCGCGATTTGGTGGTGGCTTACCGCAACAATGCGCCGGTGCAGCTGTCCGAGGTCGCCGAAGTAATCGACGGTGCGGAAAATGTCCGGCTGGCGGCCTGGGCGAACAAAGATGCGGCGGTGATCGTCAACATCCAGCGCCAGCCCGGCGCGAACGTTATCGAGGTGGTTGACCGTATCAAGGAACTGCTGCCGAAATTGCAGGCGTCGTTGCCGCTCAGCGTCGAAGTGCTGCCGCTTACCGACCGTACCGTAACCATCCGCGCCTCGGTGCATGATGTGCAGTTCGAGTTGCTGCTGGCGGTGGCGCTGGTGGTGATGGTGATTTTCCTGTTCCTGCGCAATGTCCCGGCCACCATCATTCCGGGCGTCGCGGTGCCGCTGTCTTTGGTCGGCACTTTTGCGGTGATGTATCTGGCCGAGTTCAGCATCAACAACCTGACGCTGATGGCGCTGACCATCGCCACCGGCTTTGTCGTCGACGATGCGATTGTGGTCATCGAGAATATCTCCCGCTATATCGAGCGCGGCGAATCGCCTTTAAAAGCCGCCTTGAAAGGCTCCGAACAAATCGGCTTTACCATCATTTCGTTGACCTTTTCGTTGGTCGCCGTGCTGATTCCTCTGCTGTTCATGGGCGACGTGGTCGGACGGTTGTTCCGGGAATTTGCGATCACGCTGGCGGTAGCGATCCTGATTTCCGCAATCGTGTCACTGACGCTGACGCCGATGATGTGCGCCAAGCTGCTGCATTCGAAATCGGAACATGCCGACGTTGAAAAACCCGCCGACTGGTTCGACAAGCTGATTGCCGCTTACGGCCGCAGCCTGGAATGGGTCATGCAGCGGCAAGTCCTGACCATGTCGGTGTTTTTTGCCACCGCAGCGCTGACCGTGGCGCTGTATGTGTTCATCCCCAAAGGCTTCTTCCCGGTACAGGATACCGGCATCATCCAGGGTTTTTCCGAAGCGCCGCAAAACGTGTCGTTCTCGGCGATGGCCGAACATCAGCAAAAACTGGCCGCACTGCTGCTTGAGGATCCGGCAGTGGACAGCCTGTCGTCGTTCATCGGCGTCGACGGCATCAACACCACGCCCAACGCCGGCCGCTTTCTGATCAACCTGAAGCCGCGAGCCGAACGCAAACTGAGCGCAACCGAAGTCATCGCCCGACTCAAACCCAAGCTGGCCGTGCTGGCCGGGGTAAGGCTGTATTTGCAGCCGGTGCAGGATTTGACTATGGAAAACCGCGTCAGCCGCACCCAGTACCAGTTCACGCTGGAGACACCTGATATTGATGAATTAAACCGCTGGACGCATAAGCTGGTCGAGGAACTCTCCGGCCAGCCGGAATTTGCCGATGTGACCAGCGATGTGCAGGACCAGGGTCAACAAGTCTATGTCAATATCGACCGCAGCACCGCCAGCCGCCTCGGCGTCAGCACTGCGGCGATCGACAATACGCTGTATAGCGCTTACGGGCAACGGCTGGTATCGACTATTTTCACCCAGTCCAACCAGTACCGGGTGGTGCTTGAAGTCGATGCGGCCGCGCAAAGTTCGCCGGAAGCTCTGAACGATTTACGGATTCCTTCCAGCAACGGCACGCAGGTGCCGCTGTCGGCGATAGCCGAAATATCGGAACGACCGACGCCGCTGTCGATCAACCATCTCGACCAGTTCCCGGTCGCGACATTATCGTTTAACCTGGCTCCGGGCGCGGCGCTGGGCGATGCGGTCAAAGCGATCGACCGGATCAAGCAGGAAATCAACTTGCCGTTGAGCATCCGCACCAGTTACCAGGGCGCGGCGCTGGCGTTTCAAGCCTCGCTGGGCAACACCCTGTGGCTGATTCTGGCCGCGATTGTTACTGTGTATATCGTGCTCGGCGTACTGTACGAAAGCTATATCCATCCGATCACCATCCTGTCTACGCTGCCGTCTGCCGGGGTTGGCGCATTGTTGGCTTTGATCGTATCCGGCGGCGATCTGGGCATCATCGGTATTATTGGAATTATCCTGTTGATCGGCATCGTCAAGAAGAACGCGATCATGATGATCGACTTCGCGCTGGAAGCCGAGCGCAAACAGGGTATGTCGCCGGAAGATGCAATTTTCCAGGCTTGTCTGCTGCGTTTCCGGCCGATTTTGATGACCACGCTGGCCGCATTGCTCGGCGCTTTGCCATTGATGCTGGGCAGCGGCGTCGGTTCGGAGTTGCGTCATCCGCTGGGCATCACCATGGTCGGCGGCTTGCTGCTGAGCCAGTTATTGACGCTGTATACCACGCCGGTAATCTATTTATGGATGGACAGTCTGGCCCGGCGCGTGTCCGGCTGGCTGAACCTGAATCCGGCTGAAAGCGACGGAAATTTGTGATGAATTTAAGAACCGCAATTTGTCCACGAAAAGCACGAAAGATACGAAAAGTCATTGGGCGAGATTTTCGTGCTCAATGCCGGTCGGGGTTTGCAACCCCGACCGAAACGTTTCAAAGACTCAATAGATTACGAAACGTGAGTGACGGGGTTGCAAACCCCGTCACGCTCAGTGAAGTCTTTCGTGGACAAGAAGCTAGTTTTGCGCTGGTTCCCAAGCTCCTGCTTGGGAACCCAGTTAACGAAGCTCTCGGCAACTGCTCCCTGCGTTGCTCTACCTCCTGCATCCATGCAGTCGCAGCTTCGCGAGTCGGGAAGCTGGAGCTTCCAAGACTGCATTCCCAAGCTGGAGCTTGGGAACGAGCGAAAAGACGTGAAAAGTCATTGGGTAAATTTTTCGTGCTTTTCGTGTCTTTCGTGGACAAAAAACTATGAACCTATCGGCACTGTTTATCTATCGTCCGGTCGCTACCAGCCTGTTGACGCTGGCGATCATCCTGGTCGGCATCCTGGCTTACCTGAACTTGCCGGTAGCGTCGCTGCCGCAGGTGGATTTTCCGACCATTAATGTACAAGCCCAGCTGCCCGGCGCCAGCGCCGAAACCATGGCGGCTACGGTCGCCACGCCGCTGGAGCGGGCCTTGGGACGCATCGCCGGTATTACCGAAATGACTTCCAGCAGCTCGCAAGGTTCTACCCAGATTACCCTGCAATTCGATTTGGATCGCGACATCAACGGCGCGGCCCGCGATGTGCTGGCGGCGATCAATGCCGCCGCCAGCCTGCTGCCTACCAGCATGCCCAATCGCCCCAGTTACCGTCGGAACAATCCGTCCGACTCGCCTATCCTGATACTGGCGCTGACTTCAGACACCCTCGGTCGAGGGCAGATGTACGATGCCGCCTCGACCATCCTGGCACAGAAAATAGCGCAGATTCCCGGCATCGGCCAAGTCCTGGTCGGCGGCTCTGCGTTACCGGCGGTGCGGGTCGAACTGAACCCCAATACGCTGACCAAATACGGCATCGGCCTGGAGGATGTCAGGAACACGATCACCCAAACCAATATCAGCCGCCCGAAAGGCGTGCTGGAAAACGCTGAACAACGCTGGCAGATTCAGGCCAATGACCAAGTCCGCAAAGCCGCCGATTACCTGCCGCTGATCGTCAACTACCGCAACGGCGCGCCGGTCAGAATCTCCGATCTCGGCGAGGTCGTGGATTCGGTTGAAGATCTTCGCAATACCGGACTGAACAACGGCAAGCAGTCGGTGCTGATGATCCTCAGAAAGCAACCGCTGGCTAACGTGATTGAAACCGTCGACCAGGTTCAGGCCCTATTGCCGCAACTGCGCGCTTCCATTCCCAGCGCCATCGATCTGTCGGTGGTTATCGACCGTTCGCTGACCATCCGGGCTTCGATTGTCGAAGTCGAGCACAGTCTATTGATCGCCATCGTGCTGGTGATCCTGGTGGTGCTGGTGTTTTTGCGCGATATGCGTTCCACGCTGGTGCCGATTATTGCGGTGCCGGCATCCTTGCTCGGCGCTTGTGCGGCCATGTATTTTTTCAACTACAGCCTGAACAATCTGACCCTGATGGCGCTGACCATCGCCACCGGCTTTGTGGTCGACGACGCCATCGTGGTGCTGGAAAACACCAGCCGCCATATCGAAAAAGGCGTAGCGCCGTTCAAAGCTGCGCTGTTGGCCGCCAAGGAAGTCGGCTTTACGGTGATGGCGATGAGCGTGTCGCTGGTGGCGGTGTTTTTGCCGATTTTGTTGATGGGCGGCGTGGTCGGCCGCTTGTTCAGGGAGTTTGCGGTGACGCTGTCGGCGGCGGTGCTGGTATCGTTGCTGGTGTCGCTGACCGTCACGCCGATGCTGTGCGCGCGTTGGGTGGGCAGGGAAAGTCCGCAGCATGGCCGAGTCTATCAAGGCATAGGCCGGGCATTCGACCGGGTGCAGACAGCTTACGAAAGCTCGCTGCGCTGGGCGTTGCGCCATAGCCGCATTATGATGCTGATCCTGCTCGGCACCATAGGTCTTAATATTTACCTGTACACGGTCATCGACAAGGGTTTTTTCCCGACCCAGGACGGCGGCAGGCTGCATGGTGAGATTCAAACCGATCAAGGTACTTCTTTTGAGGCCTTGCAGAAAAAATTTTTCGAGATTTCCGAACTGTTGCGGCAGGATCCGGCAGTCACTACGGTGGCCGGGTTTGCCGGCAGCCAGCAGAGCGGCAATAGCGCCAGGGTCTTCGTGGTGCTGAAGCCGCACGATGAACGGGAGCCCATTGAAGAAGTCATGGGCCGTTTGCGCGATAAGGTCAAACGCATTCCCGGTGCCGATCTGCATCTGTCGCCTGCACAAGAACTGCGTATCGGCGGCCGGCCTTCGCTTGGTTCGTTCGATTACGCCTTGCAATCCGACGATTTGGCTCTGCTCCGGGAATGGATGCCGAAAGTGGTCGCCGCGCTGTCCAAGCTGCCGGAGCTTAGCGACGTCAGCACCAACCAGCAAGACAAGGGCCGGCAGATCGGCTTGGTGGTCAACCGGGATATGGCGTCGCGCTACGGCGTCAGCCAAGCGATGATCGACGCCAGTCTTAACGACGCTTTCGGCCAGCGCCAGGTGTCGGTGATCTATAACCCGCTGAACCAGTACCGGGTCGTCATGGAACTGGCACCCGAATATTGGCAAAGTCCCGAAGCTTTAAAGCAGGTTTATATCAGCGTGCCCGCCAAGCGCTTGCCGTCCGGCGAACAAGCGGGCGCGCTTCAGGTGCCGTTGTCGGCGCTGGCCAGCTTTGCGCCGACCAACACGCCACTGTCGGTCAACCATCAAGGGCAGTTCGCCGCCGCCACGCTGTCGTTTAATCTTAAGCCCGGCACCTCGCTGTCCACCGCCACCGAACTGATCGAAAAAACCATGCGCGACATCGGCGTGCCGAATGCGGTTCAAGGCAGCTTTCAGGGTTCGGCCAAAGCTTTCAAGGAATCGTTACGCAACCAGCCTTTTTTGATTCTGGCCGCTTTGGTCAGCATTTACATTGTACTGGGCGTACTTTACGAAAGCTATATTCATCCGTTGACCATCCTGTCCACGCTGCCCTCAGCGGGGGTCGGCGCGCTGTTGGCGCTGATGGCTTGCGATACCGAATTCAGCATCATTGCGCTGATCGGCGTGATTTTGCTGATCGGCATTGTCAAGAAGAACGCGATCATGATGATCGATTTTGCGTTGTTTGCCGAACGCGAGCTCGGGCTGGATTCGCGCGAGGCGATTTTTCAAGCCTGTCTGCTGCGTTTCCGGCCGATCATGATGACCACGCTGGCGGCGATGTTCGGTGCGCTGCCGCTGGCGCTGGGCAGCGGTTACGGCGCTGAACTGCGCCAGCCGCTGGGCATTTCCATTGTCGGCGGCTTGATCTTCAGCCAAATGCTGACGCTTTACACGACACCGGTCGTCTACCTTTACCTGGACCGTTTCCGGCTGTGGTTTGGCGGCCGTTTTTTTAACCGCGTCGCTTCCGAAGCGGATAGAGCTGCTTAGGTGATTCCCATTAGTCAGGAAAGACCATTTCGTCCACGAAAAACACAAAAAGCACGAAAATTTTTAACACAACATCCGATTGGGGTTTCGTGTCTTTCGTGTTTTTCGTGGACAAATATAAACCGGAGAAGGCTGGCGTGTTGCTTCGTGTCTTCGTGGTGAATTTTAAGATTTTTTTGTTAGCTACTTATTTCTGAGACTTACATGACAGTTCGCATTAGCCAATTCCTGATTTATTCACTATTAGCCGCACAACTGGCCGGGTGCACGGTAGGTCCCGACTATGTCCGCCCGGAAGCCAAGATTTCCAATGAATTCAAGGAAAGCAAAGGCTGGAAGCAGGCTCAGCCTCGCGACAACGTGCTGTCCGGCAAATGGTGGGAAATTTTCAACGATCCCCGGCTTAATCAACTGGAAGAACAGGTCGCCGCCGCCAACCAGTCGATCATCCAGGCCGAGGCGCAATACCGCCAAGCCCAGCATCTGGTGCAATCGGCGCAATCGGCTTTTTTCCCGATACTCAATCTTACCGGCATGACCAACCGCTTCCGCGCCGCCAGCGGCCAAAACGTGGCGGTGTCGGGAGTCAGGAGCCTGTTCGGCGTTGCCGGGGCAATCGCCTGGGAGCCGGATTTATGGGGCAGCGTCCGTCGTCAGGTCGAAGCCGACACCGGCAGCGCCCAGGCCAGCGCGGCCACCTTGCAGGCCTTGCGGCTGTCCAGCGAAGCGGCATTGGCCGATAATTACTTTCAGTTAAAGGCATTGGATGCGCAAAAAGCCCTGCTTGACGAAACCGTGGATGCTTACAGCAGAACCCTGCAAATCATCAAAAACCGTTATGCGGTCGGCATGGTCGCCAAGAGCGATGTGATGCAGGCCGAAACCCAGCTGGAATCGGCGCGCGCCCAAGCCATCGATCTCGGCGTACAACGGGCGAAACTGGAACATGCGATTGCGGTATTGATCGGCCTTACCCCGGCGGAATTGTCTTTGGCTCCTGCGCCGTTGGACGTGCAGCCGCCGCCGATTCCGCTTAGCCTGCCTTCGGAGTTGCTGGAGCGGCGTCCGGACATTGCCGCCGCCGAACGCAAAATCGCCGCCGCCAATGCCCAGATCGGCGTAGCCAAAGCGGCTTATTACCCGAGCCTGAATCTGGCCGCCACCAATGGTTTTCAAGCGTCTACGCTGGATACCTTGTTCAAGGCCGCCAGCCGCTATTGGGCGCTGGGTCCGGCCGGTGCGGCGTTGACGGTATTCGACGGCGGTGCTAAAAGCGCCCAGTACAAACAGGCGATCGACGGTTTCGACGCCAGCGTCGCCGCTTACCGGCAAACGGTGCTGACCGGATTTCAGGAAGTGGAGGACAATCTGGCCGCCTTGCGGATACTGGAGGAAGAAAAACAGGTGCAGGATAAAGCCGTCGCCGCCGCCAACCAGGCGCTGGCGCTGATCATCAATCAATATAAGGCCGGAACCGTCAGTTATTTGGATGTGATAATCGCGCAAACCGTGGCCTTATCCAACCGGCAGACCGCCGTGCAGTTGCATAGCGAGCGGATGTCAGCCTCGGTGCAGCTGGTCAAGGCCTTGGGCGGCGGCTGGAATGTAGCCATGCTGCCGAGCGAAGACCAAGCGAGCGGCAAGGTTAAGTGGACGGATTATTTGATATTTCCGGTGGATTGAGAACTGACAAGCTGACTACACCGGATAGACCAAGTTCGATCAAGGCGTTTGGGAGGTGTGTTTTTAGTTTGCCTGAAAGGTTGCTATCAATTATTAATTAATATAGCATCCGGCCTAACGGATTGCAGGAGTTGCGTTATACACCTGTGATTGAAAATTAATATACACCTGAAAAGGTGCCTACATTCGTTAGCTGTCTGCAGAAAATCTATGGGTTCTACTTTCAAAACATCTGCCGGCGGCGGTCCATCGGTTCCCTTTCGTCGCGTAATGATGTTCGTCGATGGCGAGAACTTAGTTTTTCGATACCAAGAGATGCTTCGCCAAGGACGTATACCGCAAGCGGATATAACGCACAAATCTGATGTTTACGTGTGGTCGCCTAAGACCGTGCTCCTCAATGGCTATTTCGAGGTAGAGCGTGCAACTTTTTATACATATACCACCGGCGATAACACTGCCGTTGATATTGTATCGTCGGAAATCAAAGGTCTTAGATTCGATTTGCATTCAGATTCAATGCTGCCGCGAACGTTATCACCACGTGTATTCTGGAAGGCGCGTTCCTCGAACGGGAAAGGGGTCGACATCCAGATGACCATTGATATCCTTACCCACGCATATCGAGACAACTACGACATTTTGTATTTGGTGTCGGGCGACGGCGATTACAAACCAGTTCTCGAGGAAGTTGTACGCAGCGGAAAGCAAGTATACGTGGCGGCGTTATCAAGTGGGCTTAACCCAGCACTGTGTCTATCTTCGGACGAATTCTTTGATTTAGATCGCGTCTACTTCGAAGAAAAATAATACTCCAAGCGGGACGGGGTTTGCAACCCCGTCCCTTACGTTTCTGCGATGCCTGGCTAAACGGTTAACACTTAACCAACGCAAAACGTTTCGGACGGGGCAACATGCCCCGTCCGGCTGTCGTACATGACACCAGAAGAAACAGGGCCATAGGATGGGCTAAACAACGTGCAGCCCATCAATCGCGAACGATGGGCTTCGTACCTTAGCCCATCCTATAAGCTGTCGCATTTCAATCCGATAAGGTGGCTAACTTATAGGATGCTGCCGACGCAAGGAGGCGCATCGTTCGAGTCATTCGCCCGCATCAATATTAAATTCCCCTGAATATCCCCAGGTCGCTGGATAAATACCCTTCGCCACGAATCGATGGAAACTCGAATGAGGCCAGTCGATAACTCGCTGTACCCTGCCATGTTTTACTGGATTCCAATGGATATAATCCATATGTTGGTTAAAATCATTTTGATCAACGATCAAATGAGCCCAAAAGCGGCGTTGCCATAAACCGCGTTCACGTCGTTTGCTTCGGCTTTCCGAAATTCTTTCACCTTTGTCTATAACACGAGAAAAGTGACCTTTGAGTATATTCCAGCGAGTCGAATAATCAGCATCCTCTGGCGGTAAAGTCCAAATACAATGAAGATGGTCCGGCATAATCACCACCGCATTGATATGGAAAGGCCTACGTTCCTTCACATAACGAAAAGCTGCTCGTAACAAATCAATTTTTTCAACCAGCAATTGATTGTTGCGTCGTTGGGCAAGGTTCACAGTGAAGAACCAGGTGGCATTGGGAATGTAAATACGGCGATAGTCAGTCATTGATTTAAATATCATGTCTCGAACGATGCGCCTCCTTACGTCGGCAGCATCCTATAAACTAGTAGCGTAGGGTGTGCACCAAATGGGTTTTACAGTAATCCCGCAAGCCGGATAAGCCCCGTCGTCTGTTGACGTATTTGCTCGACAACCTGTTGATCCAAACGGGCTAACCAGCGCTCCGGAATCTGTTCGATACCATATTTGGCACCTGCCAGCATACCGACCAACGCGCCAGTGGTGTCGGCATCGGCACCCTGATTAACGGTGGCAATCAGGCAGGATTCAAAACTGTCAGTGCTAAAAAAATAATGTAAAACCGTTTGCATGGTATCGACAATATAGGCTGAGGCTTTGCCCGGATAAGGCTTATAGGCAAATTCGCCGTATTGACTGATCAACTGTTCCGCTTCCTGTTTGCAAGTGTCTATATCCTGCCCATTAATCAACTGATTGACCATCCGCCCCAGTGTTAAAGTAGCTGCATTAGACAACGGATGATTATGGGTAATGTGACTCTGTTGTAAACTCCATTCGTTAAAATAGTCCGGCCGATTTAAGGTCGCCAGCGCCACCGGCAGATTGCGCATGCACGCTCCGTTTCCTGCATCGTCATCGCGAGGCAAACCGAATAGTTCGCCGCTGTCCCGATAGCGCGTGATGCCGCGTCGACAGGTATTGCCTATATCCGGCGGATCGCTTTCCAGCCAGGCGACAAAATTATCGGCGACCGCCCGAATGTTCCAACCCTGATGATCGATAATGGCTTGCCCGAGTGCGAGCGACATTTGCGTATCGTCGGTGACTTGGCCCGCTTCCAGGGCCAGCCAGCCGCCGCCGATCATATCCCGATGCACGCCGTGGCGTTTCTGGATTTGTTTCGGCGTCATAAACTCCACCGTCGCCCCGAGCGCATCGCCGCAGGCAAAGCCCAAATAGGCACCCAGCGCTTTGTTCAACACTTGTTCTGTAGACATGATTTCCTCTAACGCTGCACTTTAACCCGATAATCGCCGCCGATCACCAGATATTCGGCTTCGCCGTGCAAGGCAGGCATGGTGCGGCAGCAGATCATTAAAAAAAATCAGTTTAACCATCGGCACTTCAACCTCCAGGATATAAGCGCCGAATTCGCTGGCAATACTGCGGCGGTCGGTAAAGGAAACGATATTATTGAAACGCACGATTTTATGCGGCTTATCCTGATCCTGAACAAGCCAATCGTCGTCCAGCGAATTGACGCCGCGATACAGGGTTTTATGTGTCGCCGCCGGAAACTGAAAACGTTCGATAATCCACTGGCAATATTCGTACAGCAGGTCCAGCTGCATGTAAATGCAGTTGTTGTGATAACGGCTGTTCATCTTTTCTTCGATATACATGATCCAGTCCTTGCTGATGAAACTGGCTATGTGCTGTTTATGATAAGTGGGAAATAGTCCAAAGCGGCTTTCGACCCAGCCTTTAAAAACCGCGCCCTGGGCGTTGTTTGAATCCAGCCCCCAATCCTGGATTAACCTGAGATAACTGTTGCGATAACGTCGTCTTCCCGAATGGTCGTTGCGTAGTCGTTGCTCGGTTTCAAAGCCGAAAACGATGCACATATAGTCTTGAAATATCCGGCCGCAATCATCGTGCGTTGATTGCCTGGACAATTGCTCAAACAAACCTGAAGCAGACTCGCGGGTGCCTGCAATATGCAGCGGTTTGGGATTTTCGTTAAAAGCATGGCTGGCCATGCACGCAGTCGCCAAACCGATTAAGTTGGTGCTGTGACCATATTGGGAAATATCCGGCATTTGTTGATTAGGAAGGTGTTCAGGCGGTAAAGGGGTTAATCAATTTTCACATCAAATTGTCCGTTTAGCCAGAATGTATTCGAAAATGGCCTTTTCGGCCGCAGCCATGGTTAAGCCTTTTCAAAGGGGCTTTCACGCAAAAATTTAAGTTTTTATGGTTCCCACGTTCTAAGCTCGTCGTTATACACAAGTATCTACGAGACAACCGAAAAGACGGCATTACGCGCCCTCTTCTTTATCAAGCTCTTCAATCAAACCTGTCAGCGAATAATTTTCAGCAATTCCGCTTTCTTCCCCTTCTATCAGCGCGGAACGTAAAGCAGCCAACTTTATTTCTTGAGCCTCCAAAAGCCTAAGCCCCGCCCTGACAACCTCACTTTTAGAACCGAAGCGCCCTTCTTCGACGATGTCGGCAATGAATTTTTCAAAATGAAGTCCAATCGAAACGCTGGTATTTTTTTGCATCAGCTATAACTCCGCTTTTATCTATGTACCAATTATTAATAACTATTGGTATTTTTGCAAACATTCAATACAGAAAGGCGACAACTGGCTACCGGTGTAAATATAAGAGGATTAGTGGCATTAAGCTCATTCAATCCGAGGCGAGTTGGAGTGCAGGCTTCGCCTGCAAGCAGGCGAAGCCTGCACTCCAGACGCCTGAGTTAATGTCGCTTGATCAACGATGGCATCGCTATTTTCTGAGCTGCTTTACAGATACTCGGCTAAATATGACGCAAGGCGCCATCGTTCACATTAATACTGAAGGCGCGACCGAAACCAATAACGTACCGTCCATTTTCCGGACGCAATGCAAACAAATGAAAATCCGATAATGAGCGCAACACACTAACCACCTCGCCAAACTTATCCTGCATGGCCTGTACCCGTTCAGCGTAAATTGCATCGTCACGGATTATTTCGGTGACACTACAACTTAACACCGCACGTTCTCGTGCAAAAAGGTTAGGCGATTCGAATTCCGAACGGATAAACAATATCGATGTCTGCGGGTTATTCAGCAAGTTAACCGTATGGCAGGCCATCTCGCTGACATAGATATAAAAGACTCCGGCATCGTCCCGCACAAAAGGTGCGTAACTGATGTCAGGAACGCCGTTTGCTGAAGCCGTCGACAGTAATAGCGTTTGCTGCGACGCCATCAGTTCCTGATAACGTTTGGTAATGTCTTCAAGCTCTTGTTTGCTTATTTCACTCATTGGTCATCTCCCTCATGCACGATAAGTTGGGTAGGGCGAAGCGAAGCCTAACAATCAAGGTTTCGATTTGTTGGGCTTCATTGCATTCAGCCCAACCTACCGCAGTTATAGCCAATCAGGGGCCGCGGTGCGCCTCCTGATTAGCTGAGCTATTTTGTTTATTTTGTGAAGTTTAAGCTGCTGTACTCATTCGATCTGAAATTAATTGTTCGTATTTTTGTTCAATTAAAGAACGAACAGCTTTATGAATAGCTGTTAAAACTATTTTCTTAGCTCCCGGATTAATAGTATTTTCATAGGTTGTTCGAACTAATTCAAAAGTTAATTCAGCAGACGAAATATCTGCCTTGTTACGTCCTGAATGGCTAAATGAAAAGCTGATTTGACACTCACCTGAGTTCGCGGCTTCTAAGAATGGAAATGTCACATCAATACGCAGAATGTGGTAATACTGATAATACTGTTCATCTTTAATCAAAAAGACATCATTAAGGCGATCTCCATCAATCTTCAAACGCCGTACAGCCTGATTCATCCAGGCGATTTGTGGATGATCCGGCAACGGAGGTGCGTTTTTATCAAGACTGATCTCAATATCATTAACAGTTCCCAACGCAAGGCATTTAGGGAAACCAGCAGTAAGTCGTTTAAAGAACCTAACCCTTTCTTCGTTTGTGAAAGAGTCAAAAGTAATTTGTTGTGGTTTTGTATTAGATACTAACTTTGAATCGTTTAGTATCTTTGTAATACGAGAAGTTATATTTTTGTTGACGGCTTCGGTTCCTTTTGAAGAGTGAGTGGAAGCAAAATCAAGTTTGAGGGCGTTGCCTTGTTGTTCAATCGTTATTTCCCCTCTAAAAATTAACTCTCGTTGTAAATAATCCTGGCTAAAGTCTTTCCGGTTGATGGAATAAGAAATTGATATTTTATTCTTGCCTTCAACAATAACTTGCGGTTCAATAACAAATTCTTCGTTTCCTTTATTAGAAAGTGGTTGAAATTCTTCTATAAATAACAATTTCTTAAGTGGGGTAATCCAATCTAATCCTGCCGCCGAAAGCTCTAAACCTAAAAGAGGCTTTACTTTTGGTCGTGATTCACGACTTACGCTACTTTCTATCAGCTTTGAAAAATCATCGGGTGTAAGCAACGTTGCAGACAAAAGAGGAACTGTAACTGGTTTGTCGTTACCTCCTACAAAAACCCCTTTTTCTTTTAATGTATTATGAACTTCTCCGTATGAGATAAGTTCGCTATTAAGCAACACACGAAGGTCATTACCCAAAAAAATACTTGAATTAATATCAAATCCCGAATTCATTCTGTTTCCCTATCAAGAAAATTCAATATAGAACGTTCAAAAGAAAATGGCGTTATGGTTTCTGTACGGCTATTGAAGGCAAGACGAGCCTGTATTGCATCATTTCCATGGTGGGCGGGATTATAATCAGGCATTGCTATTTTTATTATTGAAACTAAACCAGTTGCGAACTGTAAAGAATAGGCAATTAACTTTTTATAAGCATCAAGACTAAAAGATTGGTTAGCATAGATAACTAGCTCATGAACTCCGCCGTCTGAATTACGAATAATACCAGGAATAATGTCCGCAACAATTAGCTCTAATGGAATTACTTTACCTGTACGTTCTTCATTTACTCCTACTGATGTTCCAAGTTGAGGATAAAAAAATTCAATTTTTTTATCAAGTGAGCGCAGCTTTAAATCGTCAACGACTTTTAGCAGGAAAGATGCGCGAGCATTATCTATTAAGTAAACAGGTACATTATTGGATTGCTCAAGCTGGATATTTGACAAGCTTGGTTTAATATTATGTTCAATATCTTTTTCATCGTTATGCAGCCAAATCAATAAACCCGCTTGATGATTATGTTTTTTTACACGGAAGGCACTGGTGATTTCTCTTAATTCAGGGCTGTGTTTGGCGCACTCAATTGTTTCGTGTAGCTCCTTTAAATCATCTCCTTACACACAAGTTGTTAAGATTTAGTAAAGTAGAATCATTTTAGCTATGAATTGGGCAAATAGAGAATTTCGTAATTTAGATTTAGGTGATAAACGACTAAAGAATAGAGCCATAAAGCTAATCGAAAACCTAGCCAAGTCGCCAAAATCAAGCATACCTGAATCATGTCAAGGTTGGGCAGAGACGCAAGCAACCTATCGTTTTTATGCCAATGAAAATGTGACCTGGGATAAGGTGCTTGAAGGACATGCAAATAACGTGGAAGAACGTATCCGTCTAAGTGATTCAGCGGTTATTTTATGCCTGCAAGATACAACGGAACTAGACTTCAATGGACAGCAGACCGAAGATTTAGGGCGCTTGTCTTATGATGCCCAGCGAGGGATGTACCTTCATCCAACGCTATGTGTAACATCTGATCGAATCCCTTTAGGAGTGACCGATGCCTGGATGTGGGCAAGAGGAACAAGTAAGGAGAATGATCAACAACAAGACAGCATAAAAGAAAGCTGTCGATGGATAGAAGGTTATGAGCGCGTTGCTG
>NZ_JAWPOH010000052.1:0-23040 GCF_037671525.1 Methylobacter svalbardensis | reverse complement strand
CGTCCTGGTCACTCGATCGCTACCCAACAAGGGGTAGCTCACATGCTCTCCAATGACTCGACGCGATGTCGGAAAGCCTGTATTTTCACTACGCAAAAAGACGCTTCGTGAAAACACATGCACTATCGCTTCTGGGGACTACTCGACTCCTGTCTCGCAGCGGGCGATGTTGAGCCGTTTGATCAATAAGGCGGTCAAGGGGTGCGCATGAGGTAATCAATCATGCGCACCGGCTCCACGGAGAACATCAACATGTGACGGCTTCAATTGATGTGTTTAACGCAAGCCCCTGAGATTATCCAAACTCCCGCCGAAAACGCCACACGCCGAAGCTGAAGAAGACTACGCCCAATAGCGTTAGCCCCAGCAGCGAATCCTTTAAAACAGCAATGCCTGCGCCTTTGAGCAAAATGTCATAGCCCATTTCAATAAAGTAGTACAAGGGGGAAATAGCCATGGCCCAGCGAAGACCTTGGGGCATGGCTTCCGGCGGCGTCCATACGCCCGAAAGCAGCAGTATCGGCATCAGCAGCAAAATCACCAACATTGACACCTGGCCCAGAGTGCGGCTGACAGTCGCTATGAACAGGCCAATCCCCGAAGTTGCGAAGACATACAAAGCGGTTACGGCAAAGAACAGCCCGATACTGCCTTTAACCGGCAAATGAAAAACCGGGATGATGATCAGGAATAAACAGACCGCCGTGCCTAAAAGAATCACCAGGCTCATCGCGATGACTTTGGGCAGCAGAATCTGGAGCGGCGTCAGCGGCGATACCGCCAGCTGTTCAATGGTGCCGCGCTCCTTTTCCCGAACGGCAGCCGCCGCGGGCAGCATCATCGACAGTATGGTGATGACAGTCAATAGCTCCGAGATCGACATAAACCAGCTGTCAATCTGGTTGGGATTGTACAACACGCGATGACGATCCTCGATAACGGGCAGGCTATCCATCTGCCCGGCGTTCAACCCAAGCTGTTGCATTGCCAGGTCCTGGCCGAAGCCTGCGGTAATTTCCGTAGCGTACGAGGTTGCCAGCGTGCCCAGCACGGTATTGCTGGTATCCACCTGCAATTGAACGGCAACTTGTTTGCCCCGTAACAAGTCCCGTTGAAAGTGTTCCGGTAGATCCAGTACCGCCAGGATTTGTCCTTTATTTAACAAGCTTTCAGCTTCCTTTTTACCGGAAATTTCTCCTTTCAAATCGAAATAAGGCGGTCGAAAACGATAAATCAATTCACGGGAGGCGGCGCTATGATCATGATCGATGACCATCACCGAGGCGCTGTGAAGATTCAGTTTTATGCCGTTGCCTGCCATATAAACGTCAGCGGTAAAAAAATAAACAATGATCGCAAGCAGCACCGGATCGCGGAAAAGCTGTTTCAGCTCTTTAACGGTCATCGCGATGACGCGATCCCACCACAACAGGAAACGGCTGCTATTCATTGTCTCGGCCTTTTGTGGAAATTAAGGTAGCCGAGAACCCACAGGATAATAGCGTAAAGCATTAGCGCAACCACATCGAACCAAAGTTCGGCCCAGCCCAATCCTTTAAGAAAACTGCCCCATGAAATGCGCAGATAATAAAGCGTCGGGAACAAATGCGCCTCAAATCGGGTTCCCGCCTCCATTGATTCAATAGGCACCAGCAGACCCGAGTACAGCATGGCCGGGACAAAGGAAATCACCATGGTCAGCATGATCGCGGCAACCTGGGTTTGAACCAGCAATGACACCAGCAGACCGGCACCCGCCGTACAGATCACATAGATCACTGAAGCGGCATAATAAAACAGTGGGTCGCCTTTGAAGGAGGTGCCGAACACGTTCATGACTATCCACCAGAGAACAAGAATGTTCAGGCAGGAAATCAGCAGATAAGGCAGAAACTTGCCCAGAATAAATTCGCTACGGCTGATGGTGGAGGCATAAATGTTGTAGATAGAACCGTTTTCCTTTTCCCGCACCACTCCCAGCGCAGTGAGAAACGGCGGAGTCACCATCAACACCAGCATCAGCAAGCCCGATGCCATAGACCATTGACTACGCAGCGCCTGATTGTACAAATAGCGCGGCTCAAGCCGTACGGGGACTACTTGAATAAGGGCTTGTTCTTTGGAAATGCCGCGCGTTCCGGCCAAATAATCGGCCAAGGAATGGCTGTTAAAATTGGCGATAATCGCCGATACATAGCCACGCGATACTTGAGCGCGATAAGGGAAAACGCCATCGATAAGGCTCTGTACCGATGTCGATTGCCCGGCCAGCAGATGTTCCTGAAATCTGGGCGGGATGATGATGGCAAAGCGGATATCGCTATGCGCCAACAGCGCGTCGAATTCGCGTTCGCTACGGACATCGCCTTTATAATCGAAATAACGGGAATCAATAAACCGGTGCAGAAAATCCCGGCTCATGGCCGTCTTATCCTGATCGAGTACCGCGAACGGGATATTTTCCACGTCGAAGGAAATCCCCCAGCCCAGCACCAGAAAGATAACCAGAGGCAGCACGAAAGCCATGGTAAAAAACAGCCGGTCGCGCAAAATCTCGCGCCATTCTTTATAGGTTACCGCCCAGACACGGGTTAAATTCATGACAGCTCCTGGTTTTCCAGAGCCAGAACCCGGTAAACAAAAACATCTTCCAGCGTAGGCGCATGGACCGTTAAACCAATCAGCCGAATAGTCGACTGATTCAATAGGGCGTGAATCTTATTTTCCACGGCCTCAATATCCAGCGCCAACAGATGGATATGCTTGCCGAATAGAGCGGCACCCTTGAAATCGGCCTGTTTAAGTAAAGCCAACGCTTCCAGTGGGCGGTCCGTGGCGATTTTAAGCAATTGCCCGGCTTCCTGTTGCAAGGCCCGGATCATGTTTGCCGGTGAATCGTCGGCGATGATGCGGCCCGCATACATCAGCGCCAGATGATCGCAATGCTCGGCCTCACTCATGTAATGCGTAGTCACCAGAATAGCGACCTGTTCCACGCGGGCAAGGCGCACCAGAATATCCCAGAAGCGGCGGCGTCCGACAGGATCGACGCCTGAGGTCGGTTCATCCAGAAAAAGCACGCCGGGCTGGTGGACCAGCGCGCAACCCAACGCCAGTCGCTGACGGATACCCATCGGCAGGCTGCCTGTCAGCTGCCCGGTGACATCGGCTAATCCGGCAATATCTATCACCCAGGCGATGCGTTGCTTGATGATGCTCCTGTTAACGCCATAAATGCGCGCATAAAGATGGATATTCTCCAGCACCGTCAGATCCAGATAAAGGGAAAACGCCTGCGACATATAGCCGATGCGTTCCTTGATCGTCTGCCCGGCATAACGCATATCGGCGCCCGCCACCTGGCCCTCTCCAGCGGTGGGCGGCACTATGCCGGTCAGCATTTTGATGGCGGTAGTTTTGCCTGCTCCGTTGGCTCCAAGCAGGCCGAATATCTCCCCTTGACGAACTGTGAAATCGATCCGGTCGACCGCGCGGAATTGACCGAAATCGCGGGTTAATTGCCGCGCCTCTATAGCGATGCCTTGACCTTCAGGCAGCGGCGTATCAAGACGGGGAACGGTATGATTGTTTGTCTTCTGATCGGCCAGTCGCCGCCTGCGCAACAAGGCAATAAAGGCATCTTCCAGTTCGGCTTCAGAGGCGCGAATGGCTTTAACTTCGACGCCAACGAGCAAATCGGAGATTGCTTTTGATGCCTCATCCGGAGATTTATCATCAACAAAAACCCGCAACCGGGAGCCGATGGCTTCCACTTGGGCATAATAATTTTTAAGTTGATCCAGCGCCTGAATCTGAGGTTCGGCCGACAGCTCGACCAGACTGCCTTGTGCCTGCCGACAAATAAACTCCGGCTCTCCTGCGGCCAGTATGCGTCCGTCATACATCAAGGAAAGCCGATGGAAACGAGCCGCTTCATCCATATACGCCGTAGAAACCAACGCCGTAACGCCCTGCTCGCGTAGCAGTTCGGCGAGAATGGCCCAGAAGTCGCCGCGCGAAACCGGATCAACACCGGTTGTGGGTTCATCAAGGATGACCAGTTCAGGTCCATGAATCAGCGTGCAAACCAACCCCAGTTTTTGCTTCATGCCGCCGGAGAGGTTTTTCATCAGCCGGTCGCGAAACTTGTCCAGCCGGGTTATTTTGAGTAGCTTTTGTTTGCGTTCGGCAAGCTGGGCGGGCGTTACCTGATGCAGTTGCGCAAAGAAATCGATATTTTCCTCGACTGACAAGTCGCCGTAGAGATTGAGGCCCAGCCCCTGCGGCATGAAACCCAGTCGCCCTTTTATGCGCTCTGCGGACGACTCGGAATCAACCTTGATACCGAACACTTCCAGCTCGCCTTGTTCAAAGGACAGCACGCCGGCAATCGCCTTCATCAGACTGCTCTTGCCGGAGCCGTCCGGTCCGATCAGTCCGTAAATTTCGCCGCGCTCAACACTCAGGTCAACGCCTTTGACGGCGGCCTGTTTTTTATAGCTTTTGCAGAACCCCTGTATTTTGATAACAGGTTGTTCATTTACCAGCGGGGTTTCGCCCATGGCGCGTTCTCCTGCCAACGAATCACCGCGTCGGCGGGTAGCCCGGGAGTCAATCGATGATCCGGGTTTTCATCCAGATAGAGTTTGACGGCATAGACCAGTTTGACCCGCTCATCGGCTGTCTGAACTTCTTTAGGCGTGAATTCCGCCTGGGAGGCAATATAACGGAGCGTCGCCGGAAAAGGCTTATCCGGAAATGCATCGGTATAAATCCGGGCAGGCAGTCCTAATCGAACCTTGCCGATTTCTATTTCCGGCACATAGACTTTCAAATACAGACGATCCAGATCGACAATGTCAAATAGCGGGCTGCCTGCCGCTACTACTTCGCCGGCATCGACGACACGGGTAGTAATCATGCCGGTTGCAGGCGCTCGAATAACAAGATCGTCGAGCATGCTTTGCGCCTCGGCCAGCGCCGCTTCGGCCTGTGTCACCTGCGCCGCCAGCGCCGCGACTTCGTCTTCTCTGGCTTTAATCTGGTCCCAATCCAGCCCAGTTTCCGCCAGTAGCTTTTCAGCCTGGACGACCGCAGCTTGAGCCGTGGTGCGCTGCGCATGCGCCACCTTCCAGCTTAGCTCGGCCTGTTCGCTACGCTGTTTTTCTACCGTTTGTCTTTTTAACAGTTCCCTAAAGCGCTCGGCATCCTTGCGAGTCTGTTCTTCAGTGGCGTTGGCGGAAGCCTGGGACGCATTGGCATGGGTAACCCCGGCTTTAGCCGTTTCTACCTTTAACGGGATATTTTTCTTGAAAATTGCCAACGATGTCCGGGCGGCCGCGAGCTGTGCTTTAATGACATCCACCGCCGATTTGGCCTGATCTAATCGGGCGCGGGTCTGAACATCATCCAGTTTGACCAGAATCCGGCCTTTTTCAACCGGGTCGCCTTCCCTGGCCAGCAATTCAGTGACGCGTCCCGGCCATTTACCGGCCACGGTGTAATGATCGCCTTCGATGCGACCGTTAGCCTGAACCAGCCCTTCGGGAAAAGGCGGCTCACGCCACGCCAGCCACCAGACGACCAGTGCAATGAGAAAACCACTGATGAGCAGCGCGATAACAGTCAATATTCCGGTTTTATTTTCCATATTCGATGCTTCGTCCAGTCCGGTTTCAAGGGAACCCAGTGTTACAAAATACCTAACGCGCGCCGCAAATGTAGTGCCGCCAGTGTGGCATCATAATTCGCATTGTTAAAATTATCGTGCATCGTCTTGCGCAAATCTTCGGCCTTAAGCACCTCGATATTGGTGGACAAGCCCTGCTGGTAGCGGTCGGTGGTGACTTTTAAATTTTCATCGGCTTGCGCTATGGCTTGCTGGGTCACGGCGATGCGTTTTTGCGTTTCTTGAATATCCAGCCAGGCTTGGCGCACCTGCAAGCCGATCATACTGGATAAGTCGTCGCGTTGCTCTTTTAAGGACATTGCCTGCCGGGTAATCGCATCGCTACGGTGACCGGAACTGCCGTCAAATAGCTTCCACTCCACGCCGACATTGGCCATCCACATGCCTTCAAAGGCCTGATAGCGGTTTTCCTGGTATTGATAGCCGCCATTGACGGCGACCTGCGGCAACAACCCAGCTTTTACGCTCTGCGCCTGTTGGCCTAGCGACTCAATCTGCTGCGCCAGTGTGACCAATTCGGGCCGCTGTTTTAATGCATTGCCGCTCAGATCGTTTAATGTGCCTTGCGGGGTTTCAGGGAATTGATGAGCCAGCTTAACCTCATCGGCAAGATTCCGGTCCAGTAACTGGTTATAACGCGCCTTGGCAATGTCCAGTTGATTATTCGCCTGCACGACCAGTTGCTGGGCATTGGCCAGTTCGACATTGGCCGCCAGTACGTCATTGCGCGCGACCATGCCTTGGTCGAACAGGTTATTCACATCGTTCATGTGCAGACTCAGCGTCTCGACATGGCTTTGCGCAACCTGCAAGGCGCTTTCCATGCGTAATACTGTGAGATAGGCTTCCGCCACCTGCATTTTGATATTTAATATGGAAGTGATTTCATTGGATTGAACTGCTTGCAAGGAGGCTTCGGCGGCATCAATGTTATGGCTGATGCGTCCGCTGGTGAAAATAGGCACCGAGGCAATCGCCTGGGCTTTGACGCTTCCGGCCTGAGTGGTGTTGAACTGGGCCGATTGCCCCGCTATCTGGGTTTTTGCGGCCGGTGTTTCACTATATTGGGTGTAACCGCTGCTCACGTTAAGATCGGGCAAGCGCTGGCCCTCTGCCGAATGCAGCTGCTGTTCGGAGGCGCTGGTATCGGCTTTCGCCGACTTGATCTGGTGGTTGTTATTAATGGCGCTGTTCCAGGCGTCTTCCAGCGTTTCCGCCGAAGCTCCGGTGGTAACAAAAAACATTAATGCGCCGATTAAATGATTTTTATGATTCAGCATGGAGCATACCCCGCATGTAAAAAGCAATGACCTGTGAGACCAGGCGTTTTTTTTCGTCAGCGGAAGGCCGTAGTGTTTTCGTTAACAGGCACCTTAAATGTAGATCGCCTTTCAGCATGCTGAAAAAGGCATCTGCCGCAAATACCGGATCGGCGATGTTATAGCTGCCCCCGGCATTCAAGCGCCGAAAATAGTCCTCCAGTTGCGTCAATACGGTTTGCGGGCCGCTTTGATAAAATAATTGACCCAGTTCCGGGAAGTCAGGGCTTTCCGCTACCACCAGCCGGTAAATGGCCAGCGCATCTTCGGCATAAATCAAATCCACTGCGGATGTTGCGATTTGGGTCAGATTGTTTTCCACATCATCCGACTCTATCATCGCCTGGGTCATGGTTTGCAACAAAGACTCGCAAAGGCCGGAAATGACTGTCGCGAGCAGGGCGTTTTTGCTGTCGAAATGCTTGTACAGTGTCGCCTTGGAGACCGGCGCGGCCTGGGCGATTTTTTCCATGCTCACGTTACGGTAGCCGTGCGCCAGGAACATGCGGGTTGCAGCATCAAGGATGGCTAGGTGCTTGGGATCGGTGGGTTCTGAAGTCATGGTTTTTATCCTGGAAAAAATCATTTCGTCCACGAAAAACACGAAAAGCACGAAAATTTTCAAAAGAGACAGCAAACTGTAGTCCGTCAGCCAAAGGATGAATGGCTAAATGAATACAACATGTTGATTCATTTCGTGGCTTTCGTGTTTTTCGTGGAAAAATTGCGATTTTTAGGTTTATTTTTGCGCAATGTCTAACGATACGTTAGACTAAACTAAACCGTTTAGTTTATCAAGGCCGATTATGCCCCGCCTCCGTTCTGTATTACTGATTTTATTGATAGTCATTCCTTTAATCGCAGGAACCGGCTACTGGCTGCTGGATCGCCGGCATTATGAAACCACCGACGACGCCTATTTGCACAGCAACATCGTGTTAATCAGCCCCAGAGTGCAGGGCTATGTGACGCACATAGGCATTAATGACAACCAGGCCGTCAAGCAAAATGACGTTCTGGTAACGATTGATGACCGGGATTATCAGGCCAGAGTCATTCAGGCGGCAGCCAATGTCAGCGCGGAAGTCGCGCACATTGAGCGTCTGCGGGCGATGAAAACCTCCCAGCACGCGCATATCGAAACGGCCGGCGCGAATATAGCGGCGGTGCAAGCCAGAGGTGAACAGATTCAAAAAGATTTGCAACGCTTTCATAACCTGATTGATCGGGGTTCGGCGGCCAGTCAATCCCTGGATAAAGTGCAATCGGAGTCCAAACAGGCGGCGGCTGAATTAAGAGGCTCAAAGGCCGCAGCCAGTGCCGAGCATAACCAATTAGCCACGCTCGACCTTGAAATCACCGAAACCGAAGCGCGACTGGAAAATGCCCAGGCGCAATTAACCTTGGCAAAAATCGATCTGGAGCATACCCAGGTCAAGGCGCCTATAGACGGCATCATCGGCAATCGCGGCGTACAGCTCGGGCAATTGGTACGTCCCGGCATTGCGTTGGCCTCTCTGGTGCAAAACAGCAAAATCTGGGTGGACGCGAATTTCAAGGAAACCCAGTTGGAACACATGCGTTTAGGGCAGCCTGTTGCAATTAAAGTGGACGCCTATCCCGATCTTGAATTGACCGGCAAAGTTGACAGTTTTTCACCGGCCAGCGGATCCGAATTCAGCATCCTGCCTGAGGAAAATGCCACCGGTAACTTCACCAAAATCGTGCGCCGCATCCCGGTAAAAATAGTCCTTGACTCAGCCGAGCATAATGAGTTGTTGAGGCCGGGCTTGTCGGCTGAAGTCAAAGTCAAAGTGCATTAATTCTAAAGTCCACGAAAAGCACGAAAGCCACGAAATATATGTATTTCAAATTCCAACTTTTTGGCAACAATCTACTGCTTGGTATCTGCTTGAATCTTTTCGTGCTTTTCGTGTCTTTCGTGGACAAAATTAATTTTTCCAGGTTAATCCCGTGGTAATGACAGAACAGCAAGCCACAGAAACGCCGCTAACCTTAGGCCAGTGGATCGGTTTTTTCAGCATGGCGATTGGCGTGTTCATGGCGGTATTGGATATTCAGATCGTTGCCAGTTCGATACAGAAAATCCAGGCCGGTCTGTCCGCTACCAAGGACGAAATCGCCTGGGTGCAAACCTCTTATCTGATTGCCGAAGTCATTGTTATTCCGTTGTCCGGCTGGCTGGGGCGGGTTTTTTCGACCCGTTACTTATATGTCATTTCCGCAGGCGGATTTACCCTGGCCAGTTTGCTTTGCGCCTTCGCCTGGAATCTGCCGTCGATGATCGTGTTCCGCTGCTTGCAGGGCTTTCTCGGCGGCGCGATGATTCCGCTGACCTTTACCGTGATCTTCATTTTATTTCCTCCCCGGTTGCAAGCGACGATGAGCATCGTACTCGGCTTGATTGTGACCATGGCGCCGACTGTCGGGCCGATATTGGGCGGCTATCTTACCGAAACCTACAGCTGGGAATTACTGTTTTTGATCAACATTGTCCCAGGCATCATCGTCTGCGTCGTCGTGTGGCGGTATCTTGATATTGATAAGCCTGATTGGGCGCTATTGCAGAAAATCGACTTTGTCGGCATAGCTCTGATTGCCGTTTTTTTAGGCAGTATGCAGTTTGTGTTGGAAGAGGGTGCAAGCAAGCAATGGTTTGAAAATCCTCTGATTGTCGCGTTGACGATTGTTGCCGTCGTCAGCGGCATTGCGATGCTGATCTGGGAGTTAAAAACGCCTCACCCGATTATCGATCTTTACGCCTTCCGCCATATCAATTTTGCGATAGGCTGCGGTTACAGCTTTGTGCTGGGCGTGGGGCTTTATACCATCATTTATTTAACGCCTATTTATCTGTCCAGCGTTAAAGGCCTTAACAGCCTGCAAATCGGCTACTATTTAATGGTCGTTGGCTTGTTTCAATTGCTCTCGGCGTTTATAGCCGGGCCGCTGGAGAAAAAAATTGATTTGCGCTGGATGCTCTGTCTGGGGCTTAGCTTGTTTGCTCTGGGATCGTGGATGAATGGCGAATTAACCGTCGAATCCGGTTATTGGGAGTTTTTCTGGCCGCAGGCTATTCGTGGCAGCGCCATCATGCTGTGCTTTTTGCCGATTAATACCCTGGCCCTGGGCCGGTTGCCGGTCGACGAAGTCAAAAATGCCAGCGGACTTTATAACCTGATGCGTAATCTGGGCGGCGCGATCGGCCTGGCGGTTGCCAATACCCAAATGATTTATTTAACCAAAGCGCATTATGCGACGCTACGTGAATCGGTTACCGCAACCCGTTATCAGGCGCAGGAAATGCTCGAAGGATTAACCGCGTCGATGGCGCAAATGAATATCCCCGATCCTGATTTGGCCGCCTTAAAACAAATGACCGGACTTGCGTTGCGGGAAGCGGAAGTGATGACCTTTAACAACCTGTTTCAGATTATCGCTGTTTTGTTCGCGGCTTCGCTGGTTGTTGCGCCTTTTTTAAAGAAAGTGGATGGCGAAAAAGCCGCAGCAATTCACGAATAAAGCTGTCTCAGCGTAGGGCGCGCCCTACGCAAGTTGCTGCTGATGGCACAAAAGCTTGCACGTTTTTTACCAAGCCGAGGCATTTGGTGGTAGATTGTTTTCATTGCAGAATGACTATGATCGCCATGAAAAACGTTTGCGGAGAAAAGGCAACCGCAACCCTCAGGCGATCCGATTTTGGCGCAGACAAATATGCGCCGACCCTTGCCGATGCAGTCAATATCGCGCTTCAAATTGAAGCGAGCAAAGACTGATCGGCCTTGTGACTCATGCAACCCAGAGGAAAAAACCATGAAACTCTATTACAGCAAAGGTGCCTGTTCGCTATCGCCCCATATCACCGCCTGTGAAGCGGAACTGCCGATTGAACTGGTTGAAGTTGACTTGCAAAGCAAGCGCACTCAAACCGGGGAGGATTTCCTGCTGATAAATCCTAACGGTTACGTGCCGGTGTTGATCCTTGACGATGGCAATAAGCTGATGGAAGGCCCCGCTATTGTTCAGTATCTTGCCGATCAGGCGCCGGAGAAAGAATTAGTCCCATCAGCGGGTACGTTCGAGCGTTATCAGTTGCAACAATGGCTGAATTTTATTTCGACCGAGATTCATAAAGGAGGCTTTGCGCCCTTGTTTAATCCCGCTACGCCTGATGCGGCTAAACAAATGGCGATTGCTACACTGACTTCGCGTCTGGAAACCGTCTCCGAGCAGCTTTCGAACCGGGCATTTTTGCTCGGCAAACATTTTACCGTGGCCGATGCTTATCTATTCGTCATGCTGGGCTGGGGCGCTTATGTCGATGTCGATATTTCCCGGTGGCCGGTGCTGGCGGATTATGCCGCTAAAATTTCCGCGCGTCCCGCAGTGCAAAAAGCGATGAAGGAAGAAGGGCTTATTTGAATTGAATGCTGTTTAGCGCTTTGTTAGCTCCCAAGCTTCAGCTTGGGAGCTAACAACGAGTGTAAGGATATAGCCGATATGAAATATAACGGAATACGGAGTATCGGAACAACGAAATTCCGTATTACGCAGACTCCATACGGGCTACTTGCTACGGAATCAAGTTAAAAATGAGGATATAACATAATGAGCGACCAGAGCGGATGTTTGATCTTCGCCCATCGCGGCGCAAATAGGGAAGCAGCCGAAAACACCCGTGCCGCCTTTAATAAAGCGCTGCAATACCCGATCGACGGTATTGAAACCGATGTGCAGCTGAGTCTGGACGAGGTGCCGGTGCTTTGGCATGACTGGGAGCTGGAAAAATTGGGCCATCCGGGAAAATGCATAGACGATTTTAATTTTGCCGAGCTTGAACAAATGGATTTTGCCGGATATAGCTCGCCCGATGCGCTGCCGGAAGGTGCGTTGAGCCTTCAGGAGTTTATCGGTAGTTTCCGGGGGCGTTGCGGCCTGGATATTGAATTAAAAAGCCGCGACGGCGAATCGCAACAACGTCTGGAAAGCAAGATACTGCAAATGCTGGCTGCCATCGGCACATCGGCCGCCGATGGCGTGTTTATTTCTTCCTACAGTCTGCCTGGGCTGATTTTCGCCCATCGGCATGCGCCGGATTTGCCGCTTTATTATCTGTTGTCCGGCCATCACACCCAGGCCGACATCGAGCGGTTCCTGACAAATTCGCCGGGAGCGAATTTGCATTTACCCGCAGGGTGCCGGGCAGGAAAGCCCGGCATGAAAGACTACAGCTTCCTGGCCGGTTTTTGCCTGCCTATCGACATCCATAACGAGGCCATTGCCAAGCTTCTGCGAGAGCGGGGCAAAGGCGTAGCGGTTTATACCTGCAACAGTGTCGAGGAGATTCAAAAAGCGCTGGATCTGAAGGCCAATATCCTGATTACCGATTATCCGCAGTTGGCGCTGCAGATGCGCGATTCGTGAAGCGGGACTTTGCGCAACTTGCCGGTCAGTCAGTTGTCTGTTTTAACAGGTACAAGTCTCCGATTAAAGGTTTTAAAGGCAAGGAGTATCATCGGCTTGGCTTACAAGGATGGTAAAAAAATGACAATGCCCCAATAGTTTTCAGAGGGGCTATACTGAAAGTCTGAATGTGGCACAAGCATACTTTTACCTTTAGACACGCAGCTGATATGAATAAAACACCTTACCCGGATGACTGGCCTGATATAGATACCAAACTCTACATTAGGTCGGTCAAGTTGTTTGATGCGGTCAAAAATATGCTGAGCGTCAAGCTTGATCTGCATGCCGATCCACAGTTTTTGGAAGGCGACATCTTTTTATTCAATCATTTTTCCCGGTTTGAAACGTTTATCCCGCAGTTTCTTATTTACGAGCAAACCGGGGCTTACAGTTGCGCCATTGCTTCCGGCGAGTTCTTTCACGAAGACAATGTGTTGTCACGATATTTGAAACATGTCGGCGTTTTCCCCCACAATCATGAGCGCCTGTTTGCGCTGCTGGCCGGGCAGATTTTGCGCGGTCGCAAAGCCATTATTTTTCCTGAAGGCGGCATGGTAAAAGATCGGCGGGTTATCGACAAACATGGTCATTACAGTATTTACTCCAGGGTTACCGGCAACCGGCGCAAGCTGCACACAGGACCTGCTGTCTTGTGTCAGGGTGTGGAAACCTTTAAAGCGGCGATTCGATACGCCCATAGCCAGAATGATGTTGCGTTGCTTCGGCAATGGAAAGATGTCTTGCAGATCGACAGCATTGATCAGCTGATAGCGGTAGCGAATAAGCCGACATTGATAGTGCCTGCCAATATTACTTTTTATCCGATTCGTTCCTCTGAAAATCTGTTATTTAAAGGCGTTGAGCTGTTTTCCGGCGGTCTGAGTTTGCGCCAATCCGAGGAGTTGCTGATCGAAGGCAATATCATGCTGAAGAATACCGACATGGATATACGCATGGGTACCCCGATCGATCCGTGTGGTGCTTGGGACTGGCGCACCCGTTATCTGATGGACAAGGTCGTTCCTGAAATCAACACGATAGACGATGTTTTTGCGCTGAATTCCCGACCTAAAAACTGGAAGCAGCGTTTATTGGGCAAGTATTTTATAAAAAATGCCCAATGTTCCCGAGATCAATACATGGAAGGCATTTATACCAATGTCACGATCAATTTAAGCCATCTGGCGGCAACGTTGATCATGCACTACATCGAGCAGGGAAAAACGCAGATCGAGAAATACAAGTTTTATACCATTCTGTATATCGCGATCAAGCATCTGCAAAACAACACCGTGATTCATCTACACCGAAGCCTGCTCAATCCCGATGATTACAGTGATCTGTTGACGGCCACTAACAAGCGTTTCGAGCAGTTTATCTGTGCGGCAAAAGAAGCCGAGCTGATCAACGAAGATGAACATTGTTATCAGTTTTTGCCCAAACTTTGTACCGAGTTCGATTTTGATAGCATTCGTCTGGAAAATCCGATTGCCGTTTACAACAACGAAGCCGCACCGCTGCATACGGTTCGCGATACCCTGATTGCTGCCGTAGCCGAATGTGCCCATGCCGATATAGACAAACTGGCTGCCTGGCA
Organism: Methylobacter svalbardensis; assembly: GCF_037671525.1. NCBI lineage: Bacteria > Pseudomonadati > Pseudomonadota > Gammaproteobacteria > Methylococcales > Methylococcaceae > Methylobacter > Methylobacter svalbardensis. The sequence goes on along the minus strand of NZ_JAWPOH010000052.1, from coordinate 8,948 downwards.
TTTTGAAGATGAATGTCGCACACTGGCATGGGAAAAGCAGACTTACTCAAGCTATTTAAGCGACGACATTAGCAAGGAGGAAGCCGCTGTTGATGATCCCTCGCCTTTTTTCATCCAACCGGAACATGCCAACGGCTTTGGTGTTCTGCTTATTCACGGATTGCTCGCCAGTCCCGCCGAATTAAGAGCTTATGGCGAATATCTGGTTAACCAGGGATACACGGTATTGGGCATTCGATTAAAAGGCCACGGCACATCGCCCCATGCGCTGCGCGATCAGAGTCGGGAAGACTGGTATGGTTGTGTGCAACGGGGCTTCAATATACTCAAGGTGCATTGTCCGCGTATTTTTGTTGCCGGTTTTTCCACAGGCGGTGCATTGGCGTTAAAACTGGCCGCTGAACGCCATCCTGAAATGGTCGGCGTTATTGCCGTTTCGGTGCCGTTAAAATTCGTCAATCCGGCTTTTATGCTGGTGCCGTTATTGCATGGCACCAACAAGTTGGTCGGTTGGGTTTCGACCTTTGAAGGCGTAAAGCCTTTTATCGAAAATGAACCGGAACACCCGACTATTAATTATCGCAATACGCCGGTCAGGGCGCTTTATGAACTGAGACTGTTGATTGCGGAGCTTGATGAATTACTGCCGCAGATTAGCCTGCCCGCACTGGTTGTGTATGGCGATCAGGATCCTATTGTGTCTGTCAAAGGCGCGCCGATTATTATGGATAAATTGGGTTCACAGCATAAGCAAATCCAAGTCATCAAATCTCAACGCCACGGAATTTTAATGGAAAATATCGGCGGCACATGGGGCGTTATTGATGGGTTTTTAAATGAGTTAAGCAGATGACAAAACATTGTCCACGAAAGGTACGAAAGACACGAAAGACACGAAAAAGTATACTAACTATTTTCTCGTTCCCACGCGCTGCGTGGGAATGCAGTTAAGGCGCGCTGCGCCTAGCGGGGCAGTCTGGTTTTCCACAGAATCGTGGGAACCAGGAGAAATATTTTCGTGCTTTTTGTGCTTTTCGTGGACAGCGTCAATCATAAAGGAGATAGTAAAATGAAAAATGTAGTTATCGCAGGGTATTGCAGATCGCCTTTTACACCGGCGCAAAAAGGGCAACTGGCTAAAGTCAGGCCGGATGATCTTGCCGCACAGGTCATCAACGGTTTAATCAATGAAAGTGGCGTGGATCCACAGGATATTGAAGATTTAATTTTAGGTTGCGCTTTCCCGGAAGGCGAACAGGGCATGAATCTGGCGCGTTTAATCGTCCATCTTGCCGAACTGCCTGTTACCATAGCCGGAGTCACCGTGAATCGTTTCTGCGGCTCTTCGATGCAGGCGATACATAACGCTGCCGGCGCGATTCAAATGAATGCCGGCGAGGTGTTTATCTGCGCCGGGGTCGAATCGATGAGCAGGATACCGATGGGCGGCTACAATTATCTGCCTAATCCCGGTCTTTACCAAGCCTATCCCCAAGCCTATATCGGCATGGGCGAGACCGCCGAAAACCTGGCCTTGCACTATCATATCGACCGTCTGGCCCAGGATGCTTTTGCCGTCGCCAGCCAGCAAAAAGCGGGGACTGCTCAACAAAATGGCTTGTTCGCCAGTGAAATCATCCCCATTAAACGCGCTGACGGCGAGATCGTTCAATACGACGGCTGTATCAGAATAGCCACGACGCTAGAGGCGCTTGCCGAATTGCAACCGGCCTTCCTTAAAAACGGCAGCGTGACCGCCGGAACTTCCTCGCCGCTGACCGACGGTGCTGCCGCCGTGCTGGTGTGCAGCGAGGACTATGCAGATGCACACGGCCTGGAAAAACTGGCCAGAATCAAGGCCATCGCGGTATCGGCTTGTGCGCCGGAAATCATGGGCATAGGCCCGGTCAGCGCGACTCATAAAGCCTTGCAACGCGCCGGCTTAAGCTTGCAGGACATCGATATCGTCGAATTGAACGAAGCTTTTGCCGCGCAATCTTTGGCGGTACTTAAGGATTTGCCGATTCCGTTGGAAAAATTGAATCTGGACGGCGGCGCGATTGCTCTAGGCCATCCTTTGGGCGCGTCAGGCGCCAGAATTACCGGCAAAGCCGCCAGCCTGTTGAAACGGGAAAACAAGCAGTTCGCGCTAGCCACCCAATGCATCGGCGGCGGCCAGGGCATAGCGACTATTTTGGAGGCTATCTAATGGACATCAAAAAAGTCGCGGTGATAGGCGCGGGGGTCATGGGTTCCGGTATCGCCGCCCATATCGCCAACGCCGGTATCCCCGTTTATTTGCTGGATATCGTGCCAAAAGATGCCGTAAACCGGAACGGCATTGCCGAAGTCGCTATCGCTAAGATGCTTAAAGCCGACCCTGCGCCGTTCATGCATAAAAATAATGCCCGACTGGTCACGCCGGGCAATATCGAAGACCATCTTGACTGGCTGGACGATGTCGATTGGGTGATTGAAGCGGTGCTTGAAGATCTGGCTATCAAACAGGAACTTTACCGGAAACTGGATAATATCTGTCGCCCGGATACCCTGATTTCATCGAACACATCGACCTTGCCGCTGAGACTGCTGACCCGCGACCTGCCGGACAGCTTCAAACAGCGTTTCATGATCACCCACTTTTTTAATCCGCCCCGCTATATGCGTTTGTTGGAGCTGGTTTCAGGCGGCCAAACCCGGTCGGAACTGGTTGATGCGGTCAGCCGTTTTGCCGACATCAGTCTGGGCAAGAACAGCGTGAGCTGCAAGGATACGCCGGGATTTATCGGTAACCGCATCGGCATTTACTGGCTGCAATGCGGTTTGCTGGAAGCGATCAAATCGGGTTTGACCGTGGAGCAGGCCGATGCGGTTATGTCCGCGCCGTTCGGCATACCGAAAACCGGCATATTCGGCTTGCTGGATCTGGTCGGGCTCGATCTGATTCCGCATATTCTGGACAGTATGAAGCTGGCCTTGCCCAAAGAAGATGCGTTTCATCAGGTCAATGCGCTTCCCGAATTGGTTCAAACCATGATAGCCGACGGTTATACCGGCAGGAAAGGCAAGGGCGGTTTTTATCGCTTGAATGAAACCAGCGGCAGGCGCATCAAGGAATCGATCAACCTGCAAACCGGCGGGTATCATGCCAGCGAGAAATTCGTCCTGCCGGTAACGGCCAGAACACAGGATGAATTACGGGCATTTTTGGTTGGCGACGATGTAATCTGCCAGTATGCCTGGACAGTCTTGTCCAGTACCTTGGTCTATAGCGCTGGCCTGATTCCCGAGATTGCCGACGACATCGTCGCTGTCGATACCGCGATGCGTCTTGGTTATAACTGGAAATACGGGCCGTTCGAGCTGCTGGACCGGATTGGCGTGGATTGGTTCGTTGAGCGCTTAGCTGCAGAAAACCGCGAGGTACCGCCGCTGCTAGTAATTTGTGGGGGCGACTTTAGTCGCCCTGGGCGACTAAAGTCGCCCCCACAACATCACTGCCTGTACAAGGTCGATTCAGGCAAACGCATGTATGCCGATTTATCCGGCAATTACCAAGCCGTGCAGCGGCCGGATGGCGTCCTGCTGCTGGCCGATATCAAATTGCAGGCTCCGGCAGCACTGGAAAATCCGTCGGCCAGCCTGTGGGATATTGGCGACGGCGTTGCCTGTCTGGAATTTCACAGCAAAATGAATACGCTGGATAGCGATAGTCTGGCATTGGTCAGGCAAAGCATCGACAAGGTCAAAACCGATTTTTCGGCCTTGGTTATTCATAACGATGCCGACAATTTTTCCGCCGGTGCCGATTTAACCTTGCTGGTGCAGGCGGTCCACAGCCAGGACTGGCCTGCGGTGGAACAACTGATCAAACAGGGTCAGCAAACCTATCATGCCTTGAAATATGCGCCGTTTCCGGTGGTCGGCGCGCCGTCGGGATTGGCCTTGGGCGGCGGCTGCGAAATCCTGTTGCATTGCGATGCGATTCAGGCGCATGCCGAATTGTATATCGGCCTGGTCGAAGTTGGCGTCGGTTTGGTTCCGGGTTGGGGCGGTTGCAAGGAGTATCTGCGGCGCTGGTTGGAATTTGCCAGACGCCCCGGCGGCCCGATGCCTGCGATAGCCCAGGCTTTTGAAAGCATCGGCATGGCCAAGGTGTCCAAGTCGGCGGCGGAAGCCAAAGAGTTGCTGTTTTTGTCCACCTCCGACGGCATTACCATGAACAAAGACCGCTTGTTGGCCCATGCCAAAGCCAAGGCATTGAAGCTGGTGCCGGGTTATGCGCCGCCGAATCCGGCCAGTTTCCGCCTGCCCGGTGCCAGCGCCAGAGCGGCAATGGCTATTGCGATTAATAATCTTAAGCTGGCTGGCAAGATAAGCGACTACGATGTGGAAATTTCGCAGCAACTGGCCGACGTGCTCAGCGGCGGTTTGTGCGACATCACCGAGCCGTTGAGCGAAGACGATTTGTTAGATCTGGAACTGAGCGCGTTTTTGCATCTAGTTAGGCAACCGGGCACTCTGGCTAGGCTGGAGCACCTTTTAAAAACAGGTAAGCCGTTGCGTAATTGATTGAAAGCAGTTGTCCACGAAAAGCACGAAAAGCACGAAAAAAGACGAAAAAATGAATGGCTTTTGGTTTAGAGAAGAATGTTATCAGATACAGGGGGCTGTGTTTGATGTGTATCGTGAAATGGGTTGTGGCTTTCTTGAGTCTGTTTATCAAGAGTGCTTGGAAAAGGAATTATCAAAACGCAGTATTCCGTTTGTTGTACACCAAAAACTTACGCTTTGCTACAAAGGTGAGTCGTTGCAGCAAACCTATATGCCTGATTTTGTGTGTCATGACTCTATTATTGTTGAGCTTAAAGCGCTTTCTGTCACAACGGGAGTGCATAAGGCCCAGGTGCTAAACTACCTGAAAGCAACAGGAATGCATTTGGGGTTGCTAGTCAACGTTGGTTGCCATCCGAAAGCGACTGTTCAACAAATTGTGCTATGAAAATTTCGTGCTTTTTGTGCTTTTCGTGGACAAATAGGTAACGTTGGTAATTATTTAAGGAGCATCCCATGATCTGGTTAATCTCATTATTCATTCTCGCCGGAGTTCTGGCTTATGGCCGGGCATCGTTACGCTGGACAACGCTGGTTGTGGCCGGATGGTTGGGGCTTTTTTCTCTGGCGCAGGGAGGCGGCAACTGGGTATTCTTGCTCTGGGTGATTTTCGATGCGGTTTTTATCCCGCTCAATGTCCCGGCTATCCGCAAAAGACTATTCAGCAACCTGATTTTCAAGGTCATGAAACCCATGCTGCCGCGGATGTCGCAAACCGAACGCGAAGCGCTGGAAGCGGGCAATACCTGGTGGGATGCCGAGCTGTTTTCCGGCCATCCCGACTGGAAAGTCCTGATGGATTTGCCCGCCGCGAAACTGAGCGCCGAAGAACAGGCCTTCATCAACGGCCCGGTAGAAACCCTTTGCAGTATGCTGGACGACTGGGACATTACCCATAATCGCTTCGATCTGCCGGATGAGGTCTGGGACTATATCAAACAGCACAAATTTTGCGGCATGATTATTCCGAAGCATTACGGCGGCCTGGAGTTTAGCGAATACGCGCATTCCGAAATCGTGATGAAAATTTCCAGCCGCAGCAGCACAGCAGCCGTCACCGTGATGGTACCCAATTCCCTGGGTCCTGCCAAATTACTGCTGGCTTACGGTACCGAACAGCAAAAAAACTATTATCTGCCGCGCCTGGCAAAGGGCTTGGAAATCCCTGCGTTTGCGTTAACCGGCCCCCATGCGGGCAGCGATGCCGGAGCCATGCCCGATAGCGGTATCGTCTGTTACGATAAATTCAAGGGGAAGGACAAGGTGCTGGGCATACGGCTCAACTGGGACAAGCGCTATATCACCTTAGGCCCGGTCGCCACGGTGTTGGGTCTGGCGTTCAAGCTTTACGACCCGGAACACCTGATTGGCGATCAGGAAAACATCGGCATTACCGTCGCGCTGATTCCCACGAATACCCAAGGCGTCTCCATAGGCAGGCGCCATTTTCCGCTGGATTCCGCGTTCCAGAACGGCCCGAACTGGGGCAACGATGTATTCATTCCGCTGGACTGGATTATCGGCGGCGCGGAGCAGGTCGGCAACGGTTGGAAGATGCTGATGCAATGCCTGGCTACCGGCAGGGCGGTATCCTTGCCTGCACTCAGTACCGGCGCGTCGAAAATGGTCAGCCGCAATACCGGCGCTTATGCCCGTATCCGCAAGCAATTCAACCTGCCGATTGGCGAATTCGAAGGCATCGAAGAACCGTTGTCCCGTATTGCCGGGCAAACCTATATTATCGATGCGGCGCGCAAAGTCACCGCCGCCGCTTTGGATGATGGGCAAAAACCGTCGGTCATTTCCGCGATTATCAAATACGAACTCACCGAACGGATGCGTCGCGTGGTTAACGACGGCATGGACATACAAGGCGGTTCCGGCATTTGCCTGGGGCCTAAAAACTATCTTGGTCGGATGTACCAAGTGATTCCGGTCAGCATTACCGTCGAGGGCGCCAATATCCTGACCCGAACGATGATGATTTTCGGTCAGGGTGCGGTGCGTTGTCACCCTTACATCCAGCGGGAAATGGAAGCCTTGGGCGAGAGTAATCTTGAACTGGCTTTGCAGCAGTTTGATCAAGTCCTGTTCGAGCATATCGGTTCGGTGCTGCACAATCTGGCCGCCGGTTTTTGGCTGGGCTTGACCAACGCCCGTTTTGTCGAGGTGCCGGGCGATCAACATAGCCGGCGTTATTTCCGGCAGATTGCCCGGCTCAGCGTCAGCTTTGCGCTGGTCGCCGATTTCGCCTTGCTGACGCTGGGCGGCTCGCTTAAACGCAAGGAAAGAATCTCCGGGCGCTTTGCCGATGTGCTGAGCAACCTGTATTTGTGTTCCTGCGTGCTGAAAAATTACCAGGATCAGGGCAGTCCCCAAGACGACTTGCCGCTGTTGCATTGGGCCTGCCAACAAACCCTGCACCGCGCCCAGCAATCGTTGCTGGCTATTTTCCACACCTTGCCGATGCGCATGCCGGCCTATCTGTTAAGAGCCGTGCTGTTTCCTGGCGGCAAGCCTTATTCACCGCCTGCCGATCATTTAATCCACCAGACGGCGGTGTTGCTGCTGAAAAACTCCCCGACCCGCGACCGTTTAACCCACGGCATTTACATCAACCATAAGCCCGATGACGTGACCGGAAGAATTGAAGTCGCCTTCCAGGCCGTGCTTGCCGCGACGCCTGTGGAAGCCAAAATCCACGCCGCGCAAAAGCAAAAACAGCTACCGAAAGGCGCCATTATCGACGTGCTGGAGGCGGCGATTAGTCAGGCCGTTATCAGCAAAAAAGAAGCCGAGCTGATAGCGAATGCTGAAAAAGCCCGATTTGCAGTCATTAGCGTGGATGATTTTAGTCCTGAGCAATTAAGTAACGGTGGTGTTAAAATATAAAAAACAGGTTCAGGGCGAAAGGTTAAGGTTCATATACCTAAAAATTCGGCTCACCCTGAGCTTGTCGAAGAGTGAGGATGCATCGTTAAATTTTGCAGCTTTTGCCTTTCGTCTTGAACCTTATTTTCTTTTCCAGGTAACAACATAAATGAATGTAAACGCATTATTTTCAAGATCACGGTTCACTATTGTGTTGCTGTTTTTATTGATTAATTTAGGTACTTTTGCCTTGCTCAGAGTGGCTTTGCTGGTCAAACAGCTGGCCGACATTGACACGCCGTTTTATCAAATAGCGCTGGCTTTTCTTATCGGACTGGTTCATGACCTGGCTTTTTTTAGTTACCTGTTAATCCCCTTCGCTCTGTATTTACTGGTTCTGCCCAATCGTATTTACCAAAGCAAAATTCATAAAACAATCAGTTTTGGCGTATTTATTATCTGCTTATATGCGCTATTTTTAATCGAATTGTCCGAATGGACTTTCTGGGACGAGTTCGGGGTCAGGTTTAACTTTATTGCCGTTGATTACCTGATTTACACCCATGAAGTGGTCAGCAATATTATTGAATCCTATCCGTTAGGCTGGCTATTGTCGGGTATTTTAGTCATTACCGTGATTTGCTTTTTGTTGGTAAGAAGCCTGCTGTCACATACCTTTAGGGCAAATGAATCGTTTTTGTCCCGGTTAAAAATTGCCGGAGTTTTACTGCTGTTGCCGGTAATAAGCTACGCCTCAATAGGGTCGTCATGGTATCAGTTTTCTAATAATACCTATCTTAATGAACTGGCTACCAACGGGCCTTATCAGTTCTTCTCGGCATTTAGAAATAACGAGCTGGATTACCGGCACTTTTACAAGTTGGGCGATGATCAGCAGCTATCCGCTGTCATCAAAAAACAACTGGGAGTCGAAAATTCATCCGATGATTTATATGACATCAAGCACATGATTAAAGCGACAGACGAAGAAAAACGCCTGAATATTATTTTAATTACCGTCGAAAGCTTAAGTGCCGATTTTTTAGCAACTTTCGGCAATAAAGAGAACATCACGCCGTACATGGATGAATGGTTTAAGGAGGGTTTATTGTTTACCAACTTTTATGCGACCGGCACCCGCACCATCAGAGGTCTTGAATCCTTAACCTTGTCCATTCCGCCCACACCCGGCCAGGCCATCGTCAAACGACCCGATAACGGCAATTTATTCAGCTTTGGCAGGGTCTTGCAGCAAAAGGGCTACGATACTGCATTTTTATACGGCGGTCGGGGTTATTTTGACAATATGAATGCGTTTTATTCCGGCAACGGTTACCGCATCGTCGATCAAACCGATTTCAGCGAAGAGGAAAAAACCTTTACCAATGCCTGGGGCGTTTCCGATGACATCATCTTTAACCGCACCCTAAAAGAAGCCGACAAGGATCACCAACATAACCAGC
>NZ_JAWPOH010000051.1:0-25130 GCF_037671525.1 Methylobacter svalbardensis | reverse complement strand
GGTCAGTAACATCCCCGTTAAACAAAATCCTAGCCAAGTCTTTTGTAGGTGCGTCAGCCTGGCATTGGACTTTAGCTTTCCCAGGGCTGCATCTAAATCAGTGACAAACGATTTTATAAAGTGTGCCGGCTCGTACATCAACATAGTGTTGAAATACGTGGCAGTTTACACTGATTAGCTTACCCGTTTTCCGGCTGTATTTCTAAGCTTAAAAACTTGAACATCGAGTTAAAGCTAAATTCGATAAAGCAATGCTCGAACGAAAAGTTGTCTTCACATTGAAAAAAGAGAAGCGTACATCTGACTTAACTGACATTAAAAAAAATGAAGAGCGCGAGCTTCAAGTCCAACTAAGCGCTTCACGAATAAAAGCGCATGCCATTAATGCTCAGTTGCCACCAGGATCAAAGCTCTCAACCACTGACGTTAATGCAATTTTACGGGCAGAAAGAGATAAAAAGAAACGTGAGCTTAAAGCAAAACAAGTTGCCCGTCAGAAAGCCTTCGAAGATGAATTTGACGCGCTGGAGAAAAAATTACAGAAACACAATTCTTATCATCGGTGGCTTGCCGATCAATCTAAGCAAGACGGTGAGCAAGGCGACCTGGCTAAACACTTTTATATGGAATCAAAAATGCGCGAACAAATAGACAAACAGAAACGAATTGAACATGGAAATGAATCCCTTCATCCCCCCGCTGAAAAGCGTAACAATCAAGCTTTGTTAAGTATTTCAAAAGAGGTAGAAAAACTCGGATATAAAGCTTACGACAATAAAACGCATATTGCCTACGTTAAGACTGATGATTATAAAGTCAAATTTAAGGATTATGGGAACACGATCAGTATCAGTAATCAAGAAGATCAGTCAATTCGTGATGCGATGATATTAGCCATTGAGAAATGGGGCAAGATAATAAAAATCAATGGGAATTCAGAATTTCAGGCGAAAGCTGCAAAAATCGCGTTTGAATCTGGAGTTGAGAAAATTCAGTCAGATGATAAACAAGCGCTTGAAATTTTTAGGGCATTGAAAGAGAGTAGTGGAGCTATAGATTTAGCAAAGCAACAGGTTAATGCAATTACCGCTCATTCTTTAGTCGATAATGAAAAATACATAGATTATTCTGACAGAGAGGCCTGTGACAAGTTAAATAAAGCTGCAAATCTGTTAAAGATCGCCGAGAAATATGGCTACAGCATCGAAAAACAAAAAGGCAATGCAGTGTGTCTAATTAAAGGCAATAAAATATTAAATATTACTATTAGTTCTGATAGTGATGTGTTTTTCATGAAATGCGCGTTAGGTTTTGATATTAGTGGCACTGCTCAAGAATTTATTAGGCGTGAAGAATGTATTAACTACGATGTTGCGGCTCAACGTTTATATATTTTTAATAGGTCGTTCCCTAAAAATGTTGAAGTTGAGGCTCACAAGGCTTACGACGTTGCATATGTTCGGCATCTCTTCAATACTGCGTCGAATAATGCTGAGAATATAGCAGTCCTTGCTAATAAAGGCTTGCACAGGCATGGCCTCGGTAATGACTCTCGCGTAAATGAAAACGGTGAGGTATTTTTTGCTCACAGAAATGCAGCCAATAACATTGTCGGTTTTGAAATTAAATCGAAAAAAAATTCTCCAATGTGGTTTGTTAAAGGCGGTCAGAAAGGAATTTACCATGCTAATTCCCCTCAAGATGGCAGAATTGAACGAGTTATAATTACCTTGAACGCTATAGATGCTGAAGCATTAAAGCGGCTAGAAACAAAACAGCATCCGGAACTATTGGGGAAAATACTGTATTTATCATTAGGTGGTACAGCTGGGAAAAGACAGATTGAACATTTGAAGCAGTATGAAAATGTTCGGATGGAGCTTCATGTGACAACAGACGGGGAAGTTAGTAGTAGAGTAATCAACGATTTAAAAAATGCCTTTGAGGATCTTAAAATAGTTAATGGTCCAGGGATACCAGAAAACTTAATAAAAGACTTAGTCTGGAATCGCGAGCATCATTCTAAAATAATGGTTTGAACTAGAGGTTTAGCAAAAAAATGAAAATTGTTGAGAGTTCATTTTTTAGTTAAATTCCCCCGCTAGTTCTGTCTATTGGATAGTGTCAATAAAAAAGTAATTTGTCGTTCTAAGCAAAGTCGACAAATGGTGGTTAGATGTCTTTGGTCAAGGATAGTCAATTGGAAATTGGAGTATTAAACAAATAATTTATATGATATGTTTTTAAAAATACAAAATTACGTGTATAATTAAACAAAAGAAGTATGTTGTCCCCATAAATTTTACTGATGAAGCTACAGGCTATGGTTCGTAGCATCTTTTTATTTTTCCTGCATAAAGGGTGGCTTTGTGTATATAAAATCAATCGCTTACTTATAAAATGCAAATATTATTATAACTGAAGTTTCCCAGTTTTTGAGTCAATAGCGTATAAAGGACAACGTATTGATTTTGAGTTCGCCATAGAGTAAACAATCACCCATAATCTAATAGATAACCAGGAAAAAATAATGGCACATGAAATTGATCAAACGGCAGGCCGCAATGCCATCGCATTTGTTGGTGATACTCCCTGGCATGGATTAGGCCAAAAATTGTCTCCTGGAATGGGCATGGATGTTTGGTCCAGGGAGGCGGGATTGAACTATGATGTTCTCCGTAGTCCAGTTTGCTACAACAGTGACAATGATATCAAATCGTTTGATGGGCGCGACGTTCTCTATCGATCAGATACAGGTGCTCCACTTTCTGTAGTCTCGAAAGGCTATAATATTGTGCAGCCAGGAGAGATATTGAATTTTTTTGGCAGGTTGTCTGAGATTGGTGGTTTTGAGCTTGAAGTGGCTGGTGTTCTTTCTGGTGGTAAGCGGGTCTGGGGTTTAGCTAAGGTAGGGGAAGGCGCACCAATTGTGGGTCAGGATATTGTCAGGCCTTATGTTTTATTTGCAACGTCGTATGACGGCACGATGGCAACAATAGCAAAGTTCACCGCGATACGCGTGGTCTGTAGCAACACAATAACCATGGCAGTCGGCAGAGGCTTTGACTCAGCAGGTAAGATTGAGAATGACACAGAGGATCGGGCCGTTTCAACATTAGTACGTATCCCACACTCCCGCAAGATCAATACGGATGAAATTCGTCAGCAACTTGGCATTGTGGCTGATGTTTATGAGCGGTGGATGGTCAACACTCGATTGTTGGTTGATCAGTCAATGAATGCAACTGAGGCTGATATATTTATATTCAAGTTAATTGACTCGATTACGCCAACTACTGGTCAAGGCCGTAAACTTCCGGATGTGCGTGGCTCAAAGGCTTATTGTCGAATTCTGGAATTGTTCGACGGTAAAATTAAAGGCGCTGATTTGGCGGGTGTAAAGAATAAATGGGTGATGCTGAATGCCGTGTCGGAGTTCGTAGATCATGAACGTGGTAATTCTGTAGACACTCGACTTGCTGGAGCTTGGTTTGGTGCTGGTGACGCGCTAAAAACCAAAGCTTATAACATGCTGAAGTCTGTTTAAATTTGATTTTTTGGTGTTTTAAAATCTATTTATTTATCGGATAGTAGAAGCCAGTAGAACTAAGCCATTCCCTCAATAATAATATAATGGTCAGCAATTATCGTAAAGGGGCTTCTTCTTCATTCTGATATTGCTGACTGCATTTTAAAAGCGACTCTGAAATTCGTAGCCTCAGTTCTTCAGGTTCCAGCACTTCAATCCGATCAGCTTCTCCTAAAATCCACCATCGCAATTGCCAGGTATTGGTAATGTCGGCAGTAATTTCCCTATATCCGGAATCATCAACGGGGCTTATTATCTGGTTTTCGCTTAAACGTGTTTCTTCTAGCATCAATGCCAGGTGATCACAAATCCGTGCTTTAAAATGAATAGCCAAAGCAGAACCAAAGTGCCCTTTTTTTTCTGCAAAATCAGCCAAATTGAACGCTGGTTTATGGCGGCATTCTTGTTCCAAGACCTGAGCCGTTTTCATTCGGTGTAATGCGTACAAATACACATCTTCATAATCATTGGTCATTGCTGCAAGGTAAGTGACAGGGCCGCGCTGAATTAAACCTTGAGGGTGCAAGCGGTATTCTTTTTGTTTTGCATCTTCTCGATTAGTGGCCAGGTAAGTGACATGCAACTGTTTTTCGTTTAATAAGGCTTCATGCACGACTACCAGGATTTCGTGGCTGAGTTCAGGCGGAATCAGAGGTTGTGCAGGTTGTATAACGCAAAACTTTTCAGGCCATTGGGTGACGAGGCTTTTTTTGTGCAATTCCAGTGTCTGATGGGCTTTGTTGAATATATCGTGTAAGGAACGTGTCAACAATACTGGCAAAGATTGACTAAGATAGCGCTCAACCATGACCAAGGATAAGGCTTCGGGTAAGGTTATGCCTCCGTTAGCCTGATTGTCTTTACCTGACCAGCGGTAACCATGAGCTAAACCACTAATGGAATCTCCTGCCTGGTTACTATTGTCGTTGCACTCAAGTTGCTGGTAGGTTTCCAGTAAGGATTTTAAGTCCCGACGGATGCTATGAACTTCAACTGCATAGCCCTGATCCTTTAAATCTTGAACAATATCTGCAACTGTAACCCAGCGTTCTGAGCGACCACTCAGCCTGCGAATGGATTCCAATGCCAGTAGTCGTCGCTGAACTATTGCTTGTGATTTTTGATCAGACAAAGCACAGCTCCTTGTTGATTATTTTATGTACAAGGATGAAGTTCAGCGTACTCAACGGCTGAAGGAATATGCATGGGTAGATCCAGACCTTTGGGGCGCACAGCCTCCCAGCCCAAACAAGCCAACCAGATAGAGCGAGGGATAGGCTTTTCGCCATCACGGTAGTAAATCAGCATCCGACGTGAAATCCCCAATTCTGCGGCGGCCTGCTCCAGCGTGAGTCCTGTTTCATGTAGCCAGGTCCAGAGTCGCTCATGTCCAATACCACCTGCTTGCTCAACGCTGAGGTGTCGCAGATTATCAGAACCAAGATCCAGATCATCTTCGATCCAATCCACAGATCGACCAGCAAAACCGACTTTTGCTTGAGCAAATAGGGATATATCTTTTAAGGGTGCCAGAAAAGCTGATGAGCTAATGAGTGCAGTTAAATCAACTTCAAAGCTTTGGCCATCGGCATAAGTTAGCCGGAGTTGGTATTCATTAAATGCCTGAACGGCGGTAAGACGAAAGTGTTCTTTGCTCATCGTTGTAATTCCTCAAATTTGGCAGCAAGCATATCGCGATTGGTTTTTGCCCAAACCAGTACGTCGTCTATTTCGCGAGCGCTGACTTTTCCGTGTACGATCTTCAGTTCAGCGATCGTGACCCATGCCTCTCGCCCATCATTCATAAGGACATGAAAATGGGGTGGCGGATGGTCATTAGCGTTAATTCTGACGCGAGATTGTGAAAATCGTTGTATGACTGGCATAAATTTATTGTAGTGCAATGATTGCACTATATCAACCAAAATTGGCGTGTCATCTTTTTTATATCGCTTACGTAGGTTCGGCTAATTAAGTAATTAATCAATGTTATCAGCCGTTCTTATCCGTATAACCCGCAAACAAATCGTACAGTTAATGGTATTTAGGATTTGACCCTTACACATTCTGTAAGGCTGTTTAACCAAGCTACATCCGGACTCAGGAAAAGATCAGAAAAGCAAAATCATCGCCTAGGCTACAAGATAAATGTGTCATTTTTAGCACATTTAGGAGCATATAAACTTGAGAATTATCAGTGGTACGTAATATTTGTTGTTTGCTCTTCCCCAACCCAGGTCCACTGAACACCGTTATACTCATCGCTGACTAGCAAACCCAGGCTTTCTAAGAAGGTTATATTATCAAGCGCTAAAGAAAGACATTCAAAGCTTTCATTGCTAAACTCAGTCGTTTCTGACCCGCTTACAAGGTTTGGTAAATGCTTGGCTCTATCATTTACTAAAAATTCTCTACATTCTTCAAGTTGCTCCCATGAGTCAGCAACGCATTCCGCGCGCTCTTCGTCTGTATCGAGAGTTTTGTAGTAGTTGATAGTCATCTGTGACAGATCGATGATCTTCGACATCAGTTCGGGATTGCTCTCAAAATATTCTGGCGTCAATCCAATTCCGAACCCTTGGGGTGTATCGCTTTTATAAAACAAATTCAGGCAAAACAGGACGGGCTCAATTGATTTAGTGAAGGTCATTTAAATCTCAAATAGTTTAAAAATATGAATAAATTATCTCACTTAAACATACATACTATAAATTTTGTTAGCTTAATTGTGTTATGTTTTAAAACCTGTCTAATTAAAATACGCCGAAAATTATATTTCATACGCTCCCTATCTAACCCTTACACATTCTGTAAGGGTCAGACCGTAAACTGATTCCGGTGTCAGCAAAAAACACGTCTGACGAAAGCAGCCCTAAATAAGTTTATGAGGTATTTATGTCAGGTTTAGCTTTTGAAATTGGTTTCGATCATTACCGCTTCGATTTACCCTTAGATATCTCGCGCTTTCAGGATAACCAACGCCAGCAAATTCGCTATGGCTATGAAGCGGCCAAACACCAGCAAGTCACCCAAAAAAAACCGGATCTCTATGAGCGAAAACTGATGACACTGCGTGATCGGGCCCTGGTTAAAGGACTGGAAGTGACAATCACGGCAAAAGATTTAAAAATTCAGCTGGCACAAACTAACGGCTGTTGCCCCATAACCGAGCTGCCATTTACCTTTGCAGAAAACAATGACACGGATTGGTCGATTGATCGCATCGACAATACGCGCGGCTATTGCCCTGACAATATTGTGATCGTGTCAGTACTGGCCAATCAGGCAAAAAGTGATTTGGATTTAGCGGGACTCATTAAAAATGCTCTGGGAAAATCGAAAACAGACGACTTGTTGTCCACAAAACAAAGATTGCGCATGGCACGCTTTTATTATCAAAGAATGAAGATATTGAAACCCTTGTGTATGTGCCTGCTCTTAACCGACACTCAACCTTTGTATGATCATATTGTGTTCATGCAGCTGTTTAAAAATGAAGAAAAACGGGCTAAAGCATTCCTGAAAAAACTCGAAAAGTACAGCAGCAAAGATGCGGTAATGAAAGCCACCAAGCTAACCCAAAAGCGCATTTATCATCGCGCTGATTTCGATGTCGAAGTGCTATACGACAGCCCTAAGCTCTATCAATGGGTTCAGTCATTCATCGAGGCAATCAATGTTCATAGCGTAGAATTTGATCCTTTGCTGATGGATTGCATGTTTGCCTAAATTCAGACAATTTACGAGTTGTCACGCAAGTAACGTAAACTAAGCTCTGCGGGAGTCCTCATGAAACGGAAAGCTGTCTGTAAGCCTTGATTTACAAGTAATGAGCCGTTTTTGCTTAATAATTAAGTATCTATACGTAGGTTAGAAATGACTGTATATTCTATTCGGAATTTTTAATACTAAAGCCTTTTGAAAACTAAACTTATCATAATTCGAAACATGGAAAGTTCACTCAAATTTTTTAATTCTAAAAAAGCGTCATTCGGTCGCCATGAAACTTTTGCCTTTCACTACTTTTGGTTAAAACCAAAAATCAGCCCCAAAAGCAGAGTAACTGAATAGATTTCTTTAATGCAATTTTTTAACGATAAAAACTTAATAGGTTAAACATGTCTTTTATTCAAAAAGCAGTTGTTTTACTCAGTGGTGGACTGGATTCAACAACGACCCTTGCAATTGCAAAGACAGAGGGATTTGAAATTTATGCACTTTCATTTCGCTATGGGCAAAGACATCAGGTCGAACTTGATAATGCAAGCTATGTTGCTAAGGCGATAGGAGTTGCACAGCATATAGTGGTTGATATAGATCTGCGACTTTTCGGTGGATCAGCACTCACTAGTGACATTGAAGTTCCCAAAAATCGCTCCTCTATAGAAATGGGGAAGGGGATTCCAGTAACCTATGTCCCAGCAAGAAACACAATTTTTTTGTCCTTTGCATTAGCTTGGGCAGAAGTCCTTGAGGCTGACAATATCTATATTGGTGTGAACGCCTTAGATTACTCGGGATACCCAGATTGTAGGCCAGAATTTATTGATGCCTATGAAAAAATGGCAAATCTCGCTACTAAGTCTGCGGTAGAGGGGGCGCACAAAATAAAAATTCACACACCCCTTATTCACCTGACTAAAGCTAAAATTATTCAAAGAGGGCTTGAATTAGATGTTGATTATTCAATCACCTGTTCCTGCTACGATCCTGCTCCAAATGGTGCACCTTGTGGCAACTGCGATTCTTGTCAACTACGTGCTAAGGGATTTGCAGAAGCAGGTGTTGTGGATCCACTTGATTTGAAATTTAGATTATCTTAATTATGGCTGAGCAACTGCTTTATACCGCTGCTGCAAATTTCGAAGCAGCTCGACGCGTATTGATTCTACCCGATGGGCATCGCTCAAGAAAACTCCACGGCCATAGCTTTCTGGCAGAAGTCCGCTGCGCCTTGCCAGAAGGATGGGCTAGTTTTTCAGGAGGCGAGGTTGAAGAACTCAGAGAAAAATTGATTGCTACCATTTCTCCGCTTGATTACAGCGATCTCAACCATGAACTGGAACAACCTACGGATGAGAATCTTGCGCGCTGGGTTAGATCTCGTCTTGATATATCCGGTATCGAAAGCATCGGTGTCCAAAGCACGCTGCATGAAGGTGTCGATCTAGACCTAAAAGAACATGCCCACATTTGGCGTCGCTACACTTTTGAATCAGCACATCAATTGCCAAATGTTCCAGTGGGTCATAAGTGCGGACGTATGCATGGGCATGGATTTGAGGTAATACTTCACGCTAATCAAGATTTAGGTGCTCGTGAAATTGGGGTTGATTACGATCATCTAGATACTCTGTGGGCACCAATTTATGCGGAGTTGGATCATGCATGCCTCAATGACATACCTTCTAACAAACCCTACCAGTGAGGTAATTTCGAATTGGATTTGGCAGCGTATTAAACCTCAGTTGCCTGAACTATCATGGGTTACAGTATACGAGACAGCAAGTTGTGGGGCTCATTTTGATGG
Organism: Methylobacter svalbardensis; assembly: GCF_037671525.1. NCBI lineage: Bacteria > Pseudomonadati > Pseudomonadota > Gammaproteobacteria > Methylococcales > Methylococcaceae > Methylobacter > Methylobacter svalbardensis. The sequence goes on along the minus strand of NZ_JAWPOH010000051.1, from coordinate 16,011 downwards.
GGAAAATTATCGTATTTGGAAAGAAATGACTTTCGATAGTGCCATGCAACTTCAGTATGCGCCTGAAGGTGACTGTCGTAGGCGAATTCATGGACATACCTATACATTAAGACTGCACCTCCATGCACAGCTAGATCAAGTGATGGGATGGACTGTGGACTTTGGTAATGTAAAGCAATTGTTTGATCCAATTTTCAAACGACTAGATCACCATCCCTTACATGAGATGCCTGGACTTGTCGATACAGATATAGCGAGCCTTGTAAGGTGGATTAAAGATCAGGCTTCGCCGCTTTTACCTCATCTTGATCGTATTGATCTTTACGAAACACGAGGATGTGGTGCCATATTGAGTTGGGGCGAAATCGGACCTGCTTTACCTATTTAAATGTCATACACAGTAAAAGAAATCTTCTACACGCTTCAGGGTGAGGGTGCCAATACTGGACGATCGGCAGTATTTTGTCGGTTTGCTGGTTGTAATCTGTGGTCAGGTAAAGAGAGACATCGCGAGAAGGCTATATGTAAATTCTGTGATACTGATTTTGTGTGGAATAGTGCTGTCGACGTAGGCAAGTTCAATTCTCCCGATGATCTTGCGCAAGCTGTCGCTGATGAGTGGCCTTGGCAAACGGGAGGAAAGCCTCTTGTAGTATGTACAGGGGGTGAACCGTTGCTTCAATTGGATGTGAATCTAGTAAAGGCATTTCAAGCATATGGGTTTGAAGTTGCAGTGGAGACTAATGGCACCTTGCCTGCACCAGATGGGATAGATTGGATATGTGTAAGTCCTAAGGCAGATACAAAGTTAGTGCTCAAAGAAGGACATGAACTAAAACTGATCTTTCCACAGGAAGGTGCAACTCCGGAGATGTACGAAAGTTTAGCTTTTCAAAACTTCTATTTGCAACCAATGGATGGATTGGAACGTGAGAAAAATACGCGGCTTGCAATTGAATATTGCAAGGCACACCCGTGTTGGTGGTTGAGCGTCCAAGTTCATAAAATTATCGGTATTCGATAAAGCGCGTAGATACTCTATAATCAATCATTTTGCAATCTGGTACTGTAGGTCAAAGAATCCTGGATTAGGACTGGGAGGGTTGGGCGAAGGTCATGAATCAATCACATTTTGTGTTCTGATCAGTTATATTTTGCGCATGCATCTCTTGATAATTTTACTACATCGCAGGATGTGTTCGCTGACAATAACCGTTCCATTAGCTCGTACAACTTGATGTACGGGATCTCCAACAGGTGTAGGTCGAATTAACCCAAATATGCCAGACTTGCTGGTGACGCCTTTGTCCGGCTAGCCCGCTATGAGCATAGGTTTAGAATTTCCTTGCAACGGAGCAGCTATTATTTCCTTTTTATGAAAATCCCTGTACCGCGAGCAGATATGCTGAATGCACCGTATTGGCCCTCGTTAAACAAAGCTGTTGCTGCTGCCCTGATTCTCGCAGGAAAACGGGTGATATCATCGTAACGGGTATGAGTCCAGGCCACAAAAGTTTGATCTGTCTGAATTTCCAGATCCATATTACCGGTGTAACCTTTCTTGCCAAAATTGAACTCCCAGTTATTTGAGCTGGGATCGTCAGCAATAACTTTCCGAATTTTTCCGGAATAACCGCTGTCAGGTTTGGTAGCATAAGGAATATTAACAGCGAAGCCCCGCATATTTTCGGCCAAAACAGAGGCGTTATCTTTCCGGTAGAAGTATCTTGTCAGGCCAAAGTCTACACGGTCTGCAATCAGTTGTTGAAACTCAGAATTTATCCAGAATGAGTGAAACTCTTCCTGAATTCTGAATATCTTTTGTTGTTGATCCAGCGCAAAAAAATCGCCGCCGGTATTTGTCATTTTATCCAGAGACACCCTTATAAGATGCGCGGCTATGCTCGTTAGTGACAATTGGGTTGGATCCTCAACCTTTGCCAACTCATCCCAGTCGGCAAGGCGGTCTCTGTTTTCCAGATAATAATCCAGAAAAGTATGGGGTATATCATCTAGTGACCATTCAGTGTCGCCCAAGGCCAAAAGTGATTTTAAGATAACCATTTGGTATGATTTTACCGGGCTGAGTTCTTTTTCAATGTGCTCCAATAGCTCCTCAGCAGGGGTTCCTATCAGTGTCGCTTCAAACGTTGTCAGATCATCCATGAATGATTTGACTCGCAGCCAGTTGCCACCAAGTTTTTCTTCTTTTAGAAATACATAAGGATCATGGATGGCAGGATTAGCAAAGAAATCCATCAATGAAAGCGACATTCCAAGGCTTGAACGCAATTCAAGATAGAGCTCCTTCAACGCATCAATTCGGTTAGCAGGCGTCAAAATCCGCTTGATCTCCTTATCCCATATACACTGTACTTCTGTATCCACACCCACATGACAGGCTGTCGGTAATTGTTTTTCCGGTTTCTTGTTACCTCTGGACTTCTTGTATTCCTCAGTACTGGTATAGCCGCGCAAAGCCAGCGCTGCCACATAGGACTGGCGAAAATTACCCACAAAATCCAGTGCTACAAGGTAATCTTTTTCCGGCAACTGGCGCAATCCCCTGCCAAGTTGCTGAATGAATACAGTGAATGACTGTGTCGGGCGCAGAAACAAAACGTGGGAGACTGCCGGGATATCAATACCTTCTCCAAAGATGTCAACTGAGCAGATAATCTGCAAATTATCATTCTCATCCTGCAACTGTTGTATGGCACGTTCACGATCTTCAATGCTATCCTGACCAAGCAGACAGATTGAACGCATTCCAGTAGATGCACCAAGTTCGTTGAATTTTCGGTTCATATACTCGGCGTGGTTTTTTGATGAACAGAATGCCAGTGCTTTGATCTTGCCGGTCGAAGGGAGGAATTTTAGTAGATTATTGAATACAAGCTCTGCACGAGTGTCGTGCATCAATAGTTCATCCAGTTCACTGTCCATATATCCACGGCTTGTCGTCCAGCGCAGTGATGAGTAATCAGTGGGATCATGAATGGCAAAATACTGAAACGGTACCAGCCATCTGTTTTCAATGGCATCAAAAAGACGGGTTTCAAAAGCCACGTCATAATCGCATATTTTCAGGACGTCACGCCCATCCATACGTTCCGGCGTGGCGGTAAGTCCAAGAAGAAATTTGGGTTTAAATTTCTCCAAAATTCGCTGGTATGAAGTTGCTTCCGCATGGTGAAATTCATCAATGACAATATAATCAAAGGCGTTATCAGCATAGTCCGCCAGGGTAGTCGGCTGTGAAAGGGTCTGTACCATGGCGAACAGGCTACCAGCTGGTTGTGTTGGCTTGCTTGATCCGGACAAAACCGTACCGAAAGAATTATCAGACATTACCTCACGAAAGGTATTCATTGCTTTTATAAGAATGTTTTCCCTGTGGGCAATGAAAAGAACATTGCGCATGCCGCTCTGTTTGAAGTCAAAAGCGGCAAGATATGTTTTTCCAAGCCCGGTGGCGGCAATCACGGCTGTCTTTTTGATACTCCGTTTACGGCGATCTGCAAGGGACTGTAAAGCTGTTATTTGTGCCGGTCTGGGTTCTAAGGCAGTCTGAAATGTTCTGTCCATCTCGTGCGCAACAGTTGTTCGCAGTTCATGGGCTTTTTCCCATCGAGGCAGATAGGCCTTTATAAAGCGATCATCAACAGGTACCGAAGATTCATTCCAGTATGATTCATATTCTTGCCGGGCATACTGGAATGTGGAAAGGTTATTTTTCAGCAAGAGATTAGTTTCACTGTTGGAAAAGTAATTCCATTCGTGGTTTCTGGCAAGGCCAGATCCGGTAAGGTTGGATGATCCGACGATAAGGGCGTGCTGGCCGGTCGGTTTTTCAAACAAAAAACTTTTGACGTGAAATGGCGGTGGTTGCTGGTTGAAATCAGCGTTCCCATGCTCATTGAGTGGGTAAAAAATTTTTACGTCAATTTCTGGAATTTGTGCAGCAAGATGCAGGAAGTCATTTGGATTATTGAAGTTGCCCATGACAGAGGTGAGTAGCCGTAATTTGCCGCCGCGACGAACAAACTCCAGGAATGGATCAAGCAGCAGGTTAAGCATACCCCGAGAATAAAAAGCCGATGCTATATAGAGGGCGTCGGCATCTTCTAGCTCACGTTTGATAACATCTACCAGACCGGTCAATGAGTTGAAGGTAAGGAGTTGTGGAAGACGAGGGTGTCGATCACCAAGGTTGACAATACCGTGGCTAGCTCCAGTTGCATAGGGCATCAGCTTTTTATTAAATCCGCCATCTTCTTGGTGTTTTACAGTCTGCTGTGAAAAAACCTCATCCCATTTAATGCCGTATTGTTTTAGGATGGCGGACATGAGTTCAAGTAGATCCGCGGACACATTGATTATTTTATCCCGTTTGTCGGCATGGAAAAGTTCATGGGCTTCCTCTAGTATTTTAAGGCGCAAAGAATCCAGAAAAACTTGGTTGTCTAAGATTCCAGACGATGAAAATTTGCCAGATTGAGCAATTTTTTCCGGTATCAGGTCTCTTACCAGTTTGTTGTAAATTAGTGGCCGATCAGTCACGCTTTTTCCTCAGTTGTCCAGTGCGCGGGCTTGGCAGGATGCCAGTTTGCAATAGTGTCTCTATAATCCGGTAAAATCAGAAACTTTTATCAATATTACGCTTTTAAAAATAACTGTAACCAAGTTAAGTAAAAATATTTTTACAAAAGTGAGCAGTTAATGCTGGTCTAGCCTTATGAAATGAGTTGCGGTACTCTATTTGGTGTCACCATACAATCAAGAAAAATACGGCAAATTTGATATAGACATACATCTGCCGAATGACTGGGCAACTCCTGAAACAAAACATTAAGGAAAATACAGTATGCTCTCCATCCTCTATGGTATTGCATCAGCGCTTTCATGGGGTGCAGCAGATTTTGCAGGTGCCCTTGCCGCCCGTAAACTGAGCGCATATCGCGCTGTCTTTTACAGCAACGCTTTGGGATTGCTGGCTTTGTTTGTTTCTTTAGCGATATATCCTGAAACAGTCCCTGAGGCACGATCCATAATACTTGCAGGTGTGGCGGGGGTTTTTGGTTCGATTAGTTTGCTTATTCTATTTTACAGTATGGCGTGTGGACAGATAAGTATCGCCGCGCCTGTCTCAGCATTGTTTGCCGCAGCGCTTCCTGTTCTCGTCGGAACTTTTACACAGGGACTTCCTGCACCTATTCAATTCATAGGGTTCGGATCGGCGCTCCTCGCAGTGTGGTTGATTTCACAGGGGGGTGAGCAGCGACTTCACATTGACCGTTTATTTAATTTGATTCTTCCACTTCTAGCTGGGTTCGGTTTTGGATCCTACTTTATATTCATGCACTACGCTGTAATTGGTATACCATCAACAATTTGGCCCATGATCGCCAGTTATTCAACTGGAACCCTGATGACGTTCATCTTTGTGGCGGCGAGACGTGAGACATTCATTGTGAAACGTGACGCATGGGGAATTATTCTGGTCAATGTGGTTTGCAATATTGGGGGGAACCTCTTTTATATCTTAGCGCTCAAATCGGGGCGTTTGGATATTTCCGCCGTCTTGAGTTCACTTTATCCAGGTGGAACGGTCATCCTAGCATGGTTAATTCTAAAAGAACGCATATCATTCCCTCAGTGGAATGGAATCATTGCCGCATTAGTTGCCATCATTCTTTTTACCGTGTGAGTGTGGTAGGTGGTGGCATAGAAAGTTCATTGCAGTTTGGTGAGAGATCGACTTATCCCGCTTGGGATCTGCTAAAAAATAACTTCCCGAAATCAATTTTATTGAGGGATCGTAACTACCCTGGATTTTGGTCATTGGTTACCTAACCGAGACTGATGCGCCAAAATGTCAATCAATAGAAGAAGTGCAGTACATCATTCGCTGCGAGACAGGAGTCGAGTAGTCCCCAGAAGCGATAGGGCATGTGTTTTCACGCAGCTTGCGAAGTGAAAATGCAGGCTTTACGAAATCGCGTCGAGTCATTGGAGAGCATGTGAGCTACCCCTTGTTGGGTAGCGATCGAGTGATCAGGACGGCTGGGGCCGCCGCAGGCATTAGCGGTCGCGTAGTTTTTGCCGCTTGTTGAGCAGGGATGCTCATAAAAGCTTTCGCAAAAATAGCGACTCCCCGAGATTTGATCATTCGCCTTATGAACGTCATCATCTCTGACCTCGAAGAAGGTCCAGTCACATCACACCTTTCTTCAATACCAAAATTTATCCAGATAATCCTCGAGAGTACATCGATGCAGAAATATGGGCATACGACTTCATGTGTGGCGTTGAGTTAAGTCGTAAAGACTGACAATCTTTTTGTGACGATGCATGTGTGGAAATTTTTCAAACGCTCCATCTGCCCCCCCTCCTGCCAATAATGGCAGAATTAAATTCATACTTTCAGGATTAAAGGTGATTTTAAAATTAGTCAAAATAATTATATTTAAGTTTTAAAACATATCATATAATGATTACTGACTTTAATCCGTGCAGGAGACATTACGAATGCCAAATAAGATTTTATTTTGCGGCGATCCACACGGCAATTTTAAGCAAATCGTCTTTGCTGTCTTTAAATATAAGACACAGGCCATTGTGCTGCTGGGGGATTACAATCTTGACGTTCCGTTAGAACGGCAATTGCAGCCCATTATCGGCATGACAAGGATATATTGGATTCCAGGTAATCATGATTTTGATTCTGTTGCCGAGCATGAGAACTTATTTAATTCAGCGCTGTATTACAACAACCTGCATTTAAAAGTAGTTGATATTGATGGTCTTCGTATTGCTGGTCTAGGCGGGATTTTTATGGAGCGGATTTGGATGCCTGGCAGCATTCCCAAATGGATTGGCAAAAAACATTGGCTGCAATGTAAACCGTCAAATGTTAAAAAAATTCCGCTGCACTTGGATAACGCGATTTGGCATCACGAATTTGAACGGATGAAGAAAAGTGTTAGAGCCGATATTTTGGTGACCCATGTGGCACCGAGCTGTCATAGGCATGGCTTTAAAGTGATTGACGAGTTGGCGGAGGCTATTGGAGCAACGAAAATCTTTCATGGACTTCATCATAAGTATTATCAGGATTCCGTGAGTAGCATAGACGTAACAGGTGCGCCAATTGGCGGGGTAGTTAATCTTGCGGGTGAGCGATTAATGGGAGGTAAATAAAATGATTTATGGTATTCCAGATCCGGAAGATGACTTTGCAGTCGCGATCGCAGCGTGGTCTATTAAAGAGGTTATATACGGTGAAAATACTGAGCCTACGCGGCATCTTGTTGGATATATTTTACAAGATAGTGAGGGGCGTGCGTCATCGGCCATTCAATCATTTGATAAGGAAAATCGGTTGATTGAAACCAGATCGGGACGCTTGTATAAGTTACACGGGAAACCTGGTGATCATCCAGATGCACGCTATGTCTGGCAACGGTGGAAGGGTTTTAACAATGTCCAGGATGAAAAAGATGTCACTGATGAGTATTTAAAATAATACAGGAAAGATGCATGTTATTGCGCACACCAATATATTTACCTGACAAATTAGTCGCTAAAGCAAGGGAAGTTGCGGCGGCACGTGGGGCAACTTTAACTGCTTTAATCATAGAGCAGTTGGAAGCTCTTACAGAGTCAAAAGCTGATGATTCAATCGTGATGTATTCACGAGGATTGCTTACAAAAGAACAAGCCATTGAGTACTCTGGTTTTCGGGATTATGCGGAGCTGTTGGTGGCCATGGGTGATGCGGATCTTCCACTTCCAGCTTTGTCAAAATCAGAAATTGATGAACAAGTTAAGATTTTTACTGAAATTTGGGAAAAAGACTAAAAATAAGTATTTAATATATAATGGATAGCATACTATCCCTTATTGTTATAAATAATACTTTATGGACAAAATACTATCTCTTAATGAGTGGCTTCCTTACGATGCCAAAATTGAACTGGCCAAAGCCGCCAAAGGTGCTCGTTTAAAAAGGGGTTGGAAGCGGGATACCTTGAGTGAAAAAACCGGAATTCCTGTTTCTACGCTAAAACGTTATGAAACTACGGGCGAGATTTCACTGGATCAGTTTTTAAGGTTAACTTTCGTGTTGGGCGATCTGGACAGGTTAAAAGGAGTTTTTGACAGTGACGAGCAAGTTTTCAGTTCGCTGGATGAAATGGTGACGGTTAAACCGGAAGTTAAAAGGAAGCGTGGAACCCTATGATTAACATTTTTCTCAACATCGAAGGGAAGAAGCTTTCGGTTGGCCGATTATTAAGAAAAGACCAACATAATTATTTTCAATACACGCCAGAGTTTATTTCTACTGGCGTGCAGATATCTCCCTTTCATTTGCCAGTTAATAACCAGGTTAACAAAGCTCCGGATGCTCCCTTTAGTGGACTACACGGCGTATTTGACGACTCTCTTCCAGATGGCTGGGGCCTTTTACTTATGGACCGATTTTTAAGACAAAAAGGGATTAATGTAAGGGACATAACGCCGATGGACAGGTTGTTATACATTGGTTCTACGGGCATGGGTGCGCTCACTTATGAGCCAGACCATTCTGAGCCATCATCTTATGATAGTTTAAGTTTAAGCGAGCTAAGCCACGAGGCTGCAGAGGTGTTCGCAGGAAAACAAGAGGATATTTTGCCAGAATTATTAAGGGCAGGAGGCTCGCCAGGTGGTGCCAGACCAAAAGTTGTTGTTGGCATAAATGGCGACCAAATTGTTTCTGGTGAACGCGAGTTGCCTGACGGCTACCAGGCGTGGCTTATCAAATTTCACGCGACTAATGATAATGAGGGATTAATCGAAGAATTGTATGCCAGAATGCTCAGGCTAGCTAATATTAATATGCCTGAAACACAGTTGCTTATGGCTAATGGTAAGCAATATTTTGCGGTAAAGCGTTTTGATCGTATCAATAACCAGCGCTTGCATGTGCATAGCCTTGCTGGGTTAAGTCATGCCAATTTCAGAATGCCTGATTTTGATTACGAAAAATTATTACGGTTGACATCGATTTTAACCAGAAATCAAGACGATGCGAAACAGGTTTATCGACAGATGGTCTTTAATATTCTTGGCAATAATCAGGATGATCACACCAAAAATTTTTCATTTGTTATGGATGGCAAGGGCGTTTGGCGGTTGTCTCCTGCTTATGATATTACCTTTACACAATGCCATGGTGGGGAACAAAGTATGTCAGTGGCTGGTTATGGCAAGAATATTCCTGCGAGTGTATTTGTTAAACTGGGTGTTTTGTGTGGAATCGATGCATCGGGCGTTCGACAGATATTCGCTGAAACATTTGAGGCGCTGTCGCAATGGAGGGCATTAGCCCATGAATTAGGAGTTGATGCTCAGCAGCGAAATGAAATTCAACAAAATTTAGACGCTTTGGCTAAGCAATATCGCTTCATGGGAAGCTAATTAAAGGTCATGAAAATTCATATACTCTCTGATTTGCATAATGAATTTCAGCAATTTACACCATTCAAGGCAGCAAGTGAAGCGGATGTTGTCGTGCTTGCAGGCGATATTCATGTAAAGGACAGGGGGTGGAGTGGGCACGGAATGTCTTTAGTTGTCCGGTTATCTATGTGCCTGGGAATCTGAATTTTATGGCGGTCATTTGGATAGCACGCTTGAGAAAATGCGTGCGGCGGCTTGCGAGCGCGTACGTGTTTTAGATAATGGAGAATGGATTTTAGATGGTGTGCGGTTTTTAGATGGTGTGCGGTTTTTAGGTGCTACTTGCTGGACGGATTACACGTCAACAGGTAACTCATTTTTGGCTAAATACGAAGCGCAACGCGAGCTGACAGATTTTAAGAAAATCAGGGCAGCTGGATATCGAAAAGTGCGACCTGATGATTTTGTTTTGCGTAATCATTTTTCGTTGCGCTGGCTGCGTGATCGTCTTGCTGAACCGTTTGCTGGGCCAACGGTGGTTGTAACGCATCATGCGCCGTCAATGCAGTCGTTCGGTAATGATCGAGTTGAGGGTTGTGAGTCGCACCTTGATGCGTCTTATGCAAATAGCTGGGAGTCGCTAATGGGTGACTCGGTTGCGCTTTGGATTCATGGTCATTTACACCTCGTTGTTGATTGGGAATCGCCAAGTGAAGTTAGTGGTACGCGTGTTGTTTGTAATCCGCGTGGTTATCCTGGGGAAGGTACGGGATTTGATCCGGATTTATTGATTACAGTTGAACGATGACATTTGATCGCGAAGCCTTGAAGCCTTTTGCTAAATATATCTGGTGGAAAACACCGGATGACGCCGTTGCATTTCCAGAGCGAATAATAGCTCAAGTCATGAATATAGGTGACTGGGATGATGTTTGCGCCCTTGTTAAACTGGTTGGTGATGACGCTTTGCGTGACGTGATAGCTCATGCAGAAATAGGTTGGTTTAACGAGCGCTCTTGGCACTACTGGCACTATCGCCTTGGTTTAGCCGAGGTTGATTGTGTACCGCCGTTGCCAATGCGTTTTAAAGATTAGGTACATGTACCAGGTGCGCTATTTAGGAGAAAATCATGTCGAAAAAAGATGAGCTTTTTACAGATATTGACGGAGAGTTTTCGAATATAAATATTCAAATGGAAGAATTGAAGGGAGCCATTGAATATTCAACTTCAAGAGCAAACCGGCAGACAGACACTGAAAAATGGGTATTTGAAACAGCATGCGCCAGTTCCATTGAAAAAATATATTCTGGCATTGAACGAATTTTAATAAGAATCGGGATTGAAATTGATGGTGCCACTGGTAGTGCCTCACATATGGATGACGAATTAATAGATGAAGCCATGTTGGATAGCATGGCTGAGGAAATACAGGGCGGTGTCAGGTCTGCTGTAATTAGCCCTGAAACTCTTAAAATACTGCATGAGTTAAGACTGTTTAGTGCGAAAGAGCGGGATAGCTACGGCTTTATGGTGAGCAGTCTGAATTTAGAAGAAAACGCTGAAAAGGTCATCGCTATCGTGCCTGTCGTTATAAATGAGATAAATTATTTTAAAGCGGAATTAGCGAGGCGAGAATTTATTCCGATGAGTAATAAATATGGAGTAGATATTAATATTCCAGATATAGTCAGAGCACAATTGAAGGCCTACTCGCAGGGACAGATCACCGCTGAAAATGCCGCGTGGGAAACACAACAACTAAATATAGGCGGATTTCTAAATCCAAGTGTTTCAGAAGTGATTGTTTGGTCGCGTAATGCGGGGTACGGCATTCCTGATCCACCCGATGCGGAAGTTGCAGCGCAGGTTGAAAAAGCTTGGAAAAAGTTTCATCCGGAATAATCCCAAAAAAGTTGTAAAGGGACAGAATAATGGCTAACACAAAAACTACGTTAATTGTGGCGGATGCAAGGCCGCTTTTAACATTTGCTATAGAAGGTTCGCTTGACGCCTTACTAATACCTGACACAAAGGTAATTATTCCGGACATGGTGATGTTTGTGGCTACTGACAAGCCAGGTTCTAGTGAAATGTTGAACTGGCTCAGTACGCATCAGAATAGTGTTTTTATTGCAAAAACAGAGGCGTATTATGAATTTAAAATCATACGCGGAGTTAATCCAGATACAAAAATAGGACATCGTGAAGAACGGGCGGCAGGTGAAGTTATGAATAAAGAACTTGAGAGGGCACCGCCAGGTAAAATAATTCTGTTGTTTGATGAGAGCGATATCGAAAAGTCTCCAAATTATATTCGTCCACTCCCTGACAATGTGCGCTGTATGTCGGTATCCATGCTGGTTGACGCAGCAAAAGCAAGAACCGAAGCGCTGCTAAAGTTTTCGCGTGGACTTCTGACGAAAGAACAAACCATTAATGCAGTAGGCGTTCGTGATTATGCTGAGCTACTGCCGATGCTGGGTGATGCAAACATTCCTTTGCCATCGTTGCCGCAGGAAGAGCTCGATAGACAGGTTGAGACGTTTGTTGATTTATTCAGAAACTCGTGAAAGATGTGGCTCGTAAAGACATGCCGCTTGTAGTAAATATTCCGACCACAGGATTGGCAAAATACATTACAGACATGGCCAAGCAACACAATATCGCCTACGTCAAAACATTTGCGGATGAATGGGCCGATACTATTACCAAATTATCCGATGATAGGGTAGGTGTTGAGTCGGATGATATTGAAGATTTGCTACTAGCATTAAAACGTGTGGAGATATTGAATGCCGAAGATATGCTTTCACTTCTTGTAAATTACTTGAGAGAAAAATATGGAGAATGTGATGCTCGAAGAAATTAAAGGGATGCCGCCAGGGATTCATTTTGAGAAGATTATGTCCTCCGGCGTGGAGCTGATCTGTATTGTAATTTTAGATGCCGCCCCCATTAACACGCTGGGCACAGCAGGGCTTCTTCATCTTTTATTGGTAGCGAAAAACACTGAGGTTGTGATTATCCAGAGCATTTTTAATGAGATCATCAGCAAAACGCCAGAATTTAAGGAATTTGTTGAGACTAATCTTGATCGCATTACGATTGTTAAAACATCCGTCTGCATTGATGATGAGGCTAAACTTATGCGAGGCGAATCCCTTGGTAAAAACCGTGGTGGTCTTGCAATTGCAGACTTTCTTTTAAATTTTATCGATGAGGCACTGCCAGGAGTGGTTGGTGATTCACTGGTGCTGATTATTTGTGAAGAGTGTGAAGTTGTTCGACTCCAGGCGGCGGCTAATACTGATTTTGGTTTTACTGAAAAAACTCATTTCATAACCCTGGCGGCTTATCTTCAAAAACTTGAACATGATGGGTTGATTAATTCGTTTGACGCGGCGTGGGGGCGAATCAAGGACGCTGATGACGATGCGCTTACTGCAGCAGATAAAAAGAGAAACGAAATCGGTGGTGATAAATGGTCGGGATGGGTCCCACAAAAACAATAACAAAGTTAGCGAATTTCGCAGCTAAAAAGTGGAAACATACTGGCGGTGAGTCAGATGATGTTGGAAATTTACTCATAGCATTAAAGCGCGCAAAGATATTGAGTTGAAAAGATATGCTTTCACTTCTTGTGAATTATCTGAGAGAAAAATCGAATGATGGGGTTCTTTAAGGAATTTTTCAGCAGCAGGTTGCTTGTCTGTCTTTAGTCAATAAAACAATGCGTTGGGGGGTTATTCATGTTGGGGCAGTACTTTAGTTCTGAAAGCTGATGTTTTTGTATCATCTGACAAACGCTCATGCGAAGCAGTTGCCAGTGTGGTGCAAGTTTGTTCGTTAAATGGGTGTTTTAAATCAGGTCTTCAATTAACACCTCCCATATCAATAATTGACAAAATTAATGCACTGTATACAATGCCGTTTGTTTTAAAAAATATTTTTGTATAGTGTAGGATGCAATATGTACTTGGATGAAATAGGGCAGGTTATACGTAAAGCAAGAAAGAATAAAAAAATCTCACAGGAAAACTTGAGCGCACAACTCAAGATGAGTCGAGCCACTATTTCTGGTATCGAGAATGGGACAATTCCTGAAATTGGTGTTCGTAAAATATTGTCTATTTGCGCTGCTTTGGGTTTAGAGTTATTTGTGCAAGAAAAAACTAAGAGACCCACGTTGCAACAGCTTATAAAAGAGCAGCGTGATGCTTAGAGTGTATGTAGGGAAACAGTTTGCCGGAAGCCTGTTTAAATCAGAGGTTGATTATAATAAATACGGCTTCAGCTATAACGAACAGTGTCCTTATCAAAACGCAGTGTCGCTAAGTATGCCTGTCGTAAATGATCAGTACAGTTCGGATTATAGACTCCATCCAATCTTTGACATGAATCTTCCGGAAGGGGCGCTGGGGGATCGCTTGCGTAAACAATTTAGTAAAGTATTGCCCAATTTTGATGATCTGGCATTACTGGAGATTGTTGGTAAGTCACAGATTGGCAGGCTTCGTTTTATAGCTTCTGGTGAAGAAATTACGGATGTACCTACACAGGATTTAAGTGAACTATTGATACATGACGGTGCCGACGGTTTATTTGAGAGTCTGCTGAGTCGTTACGCTGTTTATTCCGGTATTTCTGGAGCCCAGCCAAAGGTTATGGTGCGCGACAGTGGTCATGTTAGTGAAGGTCGTGTTACGCATCGCGGCGCTACCCATATTGTTAAAGCATGGAATGCAGATGAATTTCCCCAATTGGCTGCTAATGAATATTTTTGTATGCGAGCCGCGTTACATGCAAAATTAGAGGTACCCAATTTTGAATTATCCGAAGGTGGAAAGTTTTTAATCGTTGAACGCTTTGATTTGAAAAACGATACGTACCTTGGATTTGAAGATTTTTGTGTGCTTAACGGAAAATCATCTGATCGGAAATATGAAGGCTCCTACGAGAACATCGCTAAGCGCATTAAGGATTTTGTGTCGCCAGATCAAGTGCGACCCGCTCTGGAGAGTTTTTTCAAAGCACTGGTTTTGTCATGTGCAATAAAAAATGGTGATGCTCATTTGAAAAACTTCGGTGTGCTGTATAACGATACCGAGAGTACCGTTTGCCTGTCACCGATCTATGACCTTGTTTCCACTACGCCTTATAATTCCACTGATATTCTTGCATTGACGCTGGGTGGAACGAAACGGTGGCCTAAAGCAAAAGCACTGGTTGCGTTTGCTCGCGCGCACTGCGACATTTCTGATGCGCGCACAAGAGAGCTTATGGCTGAAGTTGTTGAAGGTGTATTACGTGCAACTGATGAAGCGGTTAACTATATACAAAACAACGATTTTTTCAAGGAAGTAGGTGAGGTAATGCTTGTTGAATGGGGTAAAGGCTTGAATTTATCGATTAATCTGTAAAACCATGGCTGTCTGGTTCATGGTTGGTTGACTTGGTACATGCACCGTTTTAATGCCCAAAATTGGACGTATTGAGTACAGATCAACCACGGGACTCAAATCATCTTTTCGGGATTCAAATCATATTAATGGGATTGAAATCAGGTTGAAAAAAATTTGAAATCATGAAACTGGGATGCAAATCATTTGTATTATTAAATATTATTTTTTTATCAATGGGTTATATGTGTTTTTTTATGCTTTAACATTACTTTGACTTTGTACGGAAAAAAATAACGCTTTTTTTACATGTTAATTTTTTTATTTTTTTGAAAAATTTAAGAGAAAGAAAAGGCTAAGACAGCATTGAGTGAAAAATGTAATTATTGGATTTGAACGAAGCTATGGTTGTCTTTTTTATAAAAAAATTACAATAAACATAATAATGCATTTAAGAAAAAATACAAAGAAACGGGATAAAATAATGACAAGAATAAGATTTAAACAGTTGATGTCAGCGTTGCAATTCGTGTCATGGTTGGTTAATTAAAGTCGTTGAATAAAAAATTTAATGGCGTCATGACATACGAACTTTACTATCATAACTCTTTGCTTCAAGTGTATAGGATACTTTGTCCTGTTTAAAGATGGATAATGACACTGGGAACTACTTGATTATTTTTCGGCAATAGAATCGAAGTAAGGGTGGAAAAACTTGCGTCAACCTAAAACCTATAATCAGACAATATAACATTTAAAGTGCTTAATTATGACATTGGCGATTATTAGATCGTAGTTAAAATGTGGTGAACTTTACTCTGGTTAATACCATTATTTTATACATAAGCCAGAAAAGTCTGGTAAATTGCATGCTTTTTTGCTAAAAGCCACTTTATGGATTTATAATTATTATTCAGACTTGTGTAAGAAAATTGGTTACTACGGGGTGATTTAAAATCGATTAGGAATGAGCGTAAAATAATATTGATCAAGTATTATCTTGCCCCGCCTCTTAGGGAATGTTGATAAGGTTCAGGTCATCTCCTTACACACAAGTTGTTAAGATTTAGTAAAGTAGAATCATTTTAGCTATGAATTGGGCAAATACAGAATTTCGTAATTTAGATTTAGGTGATAAACGACTAAAGAATAGAGCCATAAAG
>NZ_JAWPOH010000050.1:0-25591 GCF_037671525.1 Methylobacter svalbardensis | reverse complement strand
TGTTGGCAGGATTATGGATATTCCTTTCTATGCAGGAGGTGTTGGATTGTTACTCCCATGAGGAGCTTGCCGCTTTGCAAGAAACAGCTCAGGATTTCCTAATGTGACTTGTGTAGATAGCTATGCCCAGGAGGCTTTGGAAAATTGAAAGTCGTGCAGATAGCTGATTTTTTCATGACTTGAAGTTTCTGCGAAATCGGAGAGGCTTCCGAGTTGCACCGGAATGCCCAGCGTAGAACCCTGTTGCAGCTCCTTGATAAAGTCAATCAGGACTTCACGGTTATGGCTGCCCAACATATTCTGTTTTATTGTCATAACCACCAAAGGATTGCCCGGTCTGTCCCAATGCTTATAGATATAGGCCAGTTCCAGACGCAAGCGCTGAATCAGCAAGCGGTTGTCCATCGCAAGATAGAAGCCTTTTTGATTAAGGCATTGCGGCAGGAAAAGCAGGCACTCGCCTGCCAGTATATACATCTTGGATGTTGCGAGCGTCCGCAGTTGCCTCAACGGCCTGCCTGTCAAGCCAATACGGTCATTTCTACCTACATGCGTGTAGGCATCGGCGAGTTCATTGGCTTCTCTGATCTGAATGGGGGCTATCGCGGCGAGTGTTTGCGTGCGAATGCCGTATTTCATTAAGCTGTTTTGTACGACTTCATCCTGAGCAAGTAACTGAATTTGCAGATTGCAATCCTGAGCTTGTTTGGCGACTTTGTGTCGGCCTAAGGGGTCGATGTCCTCACAACAAAGCAAACCATCCTGAATAAGACTGCCCAGCATAAAAAGACTTTGCGCCCAAACCAGAGGCACATTTTCATTCGGGGCGCGTTCCTGGCTGTGTGGGTTGGCTTTTTCCGCTTCGATTAAGTCTTTGGGGACACCATAAAGTTCCGGCAATAATTGCCGTCCATCTTGTTCAACCAGCAGACTTTCCAGTTTAGTACGATAACGCATGGCGGCTTCGTTATCGCCTGTGAACAAGTTGTTAAGCAGTAAATAGGTAAAAAACAACGGCCATTCGCATTCGATATCCATGAATTGTTTTAATTCATGCGGATCGTAATATTGGCGGTGTCCATCTTCTATTGCGGTTTGGTGGCCATCCAGCAAGAAGCGTTTGCAGCCGTATCGGCCTTCCAGTTTTTCGCAAATAATCGCTTCTGTTTTTGCCCGGATGATCTGATTATCAACTGCGAAAGCCGGGAATCCGGTGATGCTGAGAACGGCGGAATCCGCCTCTTTAGAGATAGATTCTCTGGGTAAAAGCGATTCCAGGGTAATCCGCGTTCGGGCGATGTCGTCGCTGATCACATGAACGACAGACGCTTGCCCGCCCTCCTTGCCGAATAGATTAAAACCGGACAGCGCTTCCAGCGCCGCTTTTGCCATGCCGATTGAGCTGGCATTCAACTCGGCAATACCATGATTGGTTTTGTGGCCGCGCTCCCAGATGCCGTAGTCAGGCGTACGGTAAGTCCGGCTGATATAGTGCACCAGGTTTTGCACAAAATTGACTTCGTCAATCGTAAACACAATGCGCAAGCCGGACGCCGTCATTTGCGCCAGCATCAACAGAAATAAAGACGTCGCATCCAATTGCAAATGTCCCCATTCATGATCGCCGACCACGATGGTGCCGGTTTTCGTATCATATTTGGCATGCAAGGCATCCAGCGGATTCTGTGACTGCTTGAATTTCTCGACTTTGGCCGCCTGGCGCATCATCGCCGTCAGCAGTCCGCGCATCAGTTTGACGACGCTTTGCTCCAGCAAATAAGCGCGTCCGCTGTTTTTTTCAACGTAGCTGTCTTCAACGCGCCGGTAAGCAAGCGCCAGTCCCCATGCCGCGAGAATACTGTAAACATTATCCCTTACCCAGGCATCGGTATAATTGCCATGCACATTGACAGCGGTACTGGCCGGCAATAAGCCGGTCACCCAATCCTGCCGGATCAGGATAATATCCCGTACCTGCTGAAAATAAGTTTCTAGTTGGTCGTGTTGAGTCGGTTTCATGTTCAATTAATGCGCCATTTTAGAAATAGACTCTTAGATTTGTATCAGCTTGAACCGATGGACCTGCATGCCTGGTTTGAGGCTTATATCGGCGGTCGATGGTATACTTTCGATCCCACCCAGAACGGTTTACGCGGCGGCAGGGTGATTATTGCTTTTGGACGCGATGCTGCCGATGTTTCGATATTTCATCAATTCGGCCTGGCTTGTATTTTGAACAGCATGGATGTTCAGGTCAACTTGCTGAACAAGTCCCTGGAATTTTAGCGTAGATACGTAGCGACGTTATTTCTTTTTGAAATAAAAAACCTGCTTATTGGATTCTTTTATCAATTGAATGATTTGATGTCCGGTCTGATCGGAATAAACGCCAAAATCCAAATGTGCGGCAGGATCGGTTGCGATCACTTTGACGACATCGCCGCTGGACATGCCCATTAAGGCTTTTTTCAGGCGCAATAAGGGTAATGGGCAATTTAAGCCGCTGGCATCAACTTCCAGATTAAATTCGATCATGGCTGTATTTTAAGTTTTCTTAACTAAGTTTGGTACGCTTATAATACCATCCTCTTTTAAATCCAAGAATCATCATAACTAAATGGATTATTTCCCTGTATTTTTAAAGCTTAAAGACCAGGCTTGTCTGGTTATCGGTGCTGGCGAAATCGCCGCCCGAAAAATTGAACTGTTGGCAAGAGCCGGTGCAAAAATCACGGTAATCGCCCGCGAGATTAGTCCCACGGTTTTGAGCCTGCAGGCGACACATCATTTAACGCTGCTGCAAAAATCCTTCGCCCCTGCTGATCTTGGCAAATTCAGGCTAGTGGTATCGGCGACTGATAATCCAGAAATCAATCGATTGGTTGCCAAAACGGCTGATGAACAAAACATCCCTGTTAATGTGGTGGATAATCCCGAGCTATGCAGTTTTATTTTTCCGGCTATTATCGACCGTTCACCGATTATTGCCGCGGTATCCTCCGGCGGTGCCGCACCGGTATTAGCCCGATTGCTCAGGGCTAAAATAGAAAGTGTGATTCCCCCAAGCTACGGTCGCCTTGCCGATCTGGCTAATAAATTCAGAGATGAGGTCAAGCAGCACATTAAACAGCCTGCACAACGCCGGATTTTCTGGGAAAACATATTGCAGGGTTCTGTCGCGGAATTGGTTTTTTCAGGCAAGGAACAGGAAGCTGAACGACAATTGGAGCAAACCCTGCTCAATCAAGAACAAGACACTAACCTGGGCGAAGTCTATCTGGTTGGCGCAGGCCCCGGCGCACCGGATTTGTTAACTTTTCGGGCACTGCGGTTGATGCAACAGGCCGATGTGGTTATTTACGACCGGCTGGTTTCGCCGGAGATTCTCGATTTGGCACGTCGGGATGCAGAAAAAATTTATGTCGGCAAACAGCGGCAAAATCATACGCTACCGCAAGAATCCATCAATACCCTGCTGGCTGATTTGGCTAAAGCAGGAAAGCGGGTGGTGCGCTTAAAAGGCGGCGATCCGTTCATATTCGGCCGCGGCGGCGAAGAAATTGAAACCCTGATGCAGCAAGGCATTAATTTTCAGGTAGTTCCCGGTATTACCGCCGCTTCAGGCTGCGCAACCTACGCCGGCATCCCGTTGACCCATCGGGATCATGCTCAATCCTGTACCTTCGTCACCGGACACTTAAAGGATAATTCCGTCAATTTAAACTGGACGCAACTTGCAGCACCTAATCAAACCATCGTCGTCTATATGGGACTGGCCGGTCTGGAAAAAATCTGCCAGTCTTTGATTGCGCACGGCAGCCCCAAAGACTTACCTATTGCCCTTGTTCAACAAGGCACCACATCCAACCAGCGGGTAATTACCGGCACCTTGGAAACACTGCCGGGCAAGGTTGCCGACCAGGACATCAAGCCGCCCACGCTGATTATTATCGGTACGGTAGTAACCCTGCATCACAAACTGAGCTGGTTTCAGACCCGCCGACTTGATTAACTATTGTTTGTCATACCTTAACTTAAAGGCCGATTAAACGATTCAGTTATCATTCATAGCCGTTGTCGATAATATAACTCAGGGAAAATAAATAAATAAAACAATTGAATTTTCCCGCCAAATTCCCTATGCTTTCACGGTTTAACTTTTAATCGAACTGTTATTTTCTTCAACAATAAACAGCAGTTCTTTTTTTACTACCAAGAGGAGAGGTCAACATGAAAAAAACATTAGGTACACTAGCTGGTATCGCTTTAATCACGTTAAGTGGACAAGTATTTGCCGACGAAGCTAACGATGTTGGTAAGAAAATTTATGAACGCGCTTTCGGTCGCGGTTGCGGCACTTGCCATGATATCGCTTCAAATCCACAGTTAACTGCTTTAATTAAAGCAGGCACCCTGGACAGAGCGAAATTCGAAACTGTTCTGAAAGAAGGCAAAGGCGGTATGCCGAAAGCTATCGCTGAAATCATGAAAAATCCGGCCGTTGTTAAAGCTGGATACGGCGAAGATCAAGCTGTTGATGCTTTGTACAAATATCTGGGCGGCAGTTAAACCCGGATCGGTAAACACAAAAAAGCCGCCCCAATACATAACTGGGGCGGCTTTTTTTGTGTCCAAAAAACCGATAACCGAAAATTAATCCTTACCCAAATAACTTGTTTTGGTTTCTTTATAGGACAATCGGTTGCGATTCTTAATCCAGATGCCCGCAACGGCTGCCAGCATCAACCCGCAAGAAGCGATAGTCAAATAGATCAGACGTTTTAATTGGGACATTTCCTGCATTAGCTGCTCATTGGAAACGACCGCCTTTCCCTTCTTGGTGGACTCAGAGTAGGAACGGAGAACTTTAAGGTCATTCTTCAAATCTTCTATGGTCCCTATAGAACTGGAAACGGAACCCACCCGGAGACTCTCTTCCAACGCGTTTAATTTGCTTTCAATTGAACCACTGACCAATCCGACCAGCTGGCCTTTCAGAGCATTAACTTCAGCCGACAACACGGGATTTACCTCGGCCGCATAGGTTTCGGTAGCCGTAGCGTTTTTATAGCGAGTTAAGAAGCTATCGCTCGGGAACAATAAAAAGCCCGCTATCAAAACAACAACCATCAAGGAACAGACTATAGTCAGCAACAGCCGGTTAACTTTCATTAATGTATGATGCGAAGGTATACTTTGCAGAACCGTAGAGGCATTGCCATGCAAAGTCTCCACGCCTGAATTTATCTTATCTATATCGCTCATTAATTACTTCCTCTCGAACCAGGAACCTATGACAACCAACCTGACCGAACAATTATTTTTTTTATAACAAACCCTGTCGGCAGTAGTGCTACCTGACCCGCGATTATACAAGTTTACTGCTCAAATCCTGCATTTTATTTAACTAGCGCCTGAACGATAATTTATAATCTAATATAAAACAATAACTTGCTGAAAAATGAGTATCTGAAGATGTACTGATTCTCTTATAGAATGAAAAATACTTATTTTCAGCAAGCTATTGATAATTAGCTGCTTTATTTTGTTCAATAAAGTAGCTTCCCACGATTATCTGAACAGATACGGTTTTATCGTCTTCCTCAGCAATGCTATCTTTTGCATTTTGTAGCAATTCCCAGGCCCAACGTCCTTGATTATTTTCAACAGTTTTATCAAGGTCATGTAACCATTTGATTATCTTATCGGCAATCGAACGATTTCCGTCCTCTTTTCTGCCTTCTTCAATTGATTCAATCATAATAATTTCAGTCGAAATCCTGGGTAAAGCATAGAATTAAAAAGCCTTCTTTGACCGATAAACAGCACATGAGTCCTCATCTAGGCACCCTATAGTTAAGCAGCCAATTCATCATCAATACCATTTCCATGTTTAAGAAACCGTAACTCAATAATGCTCTTTAATATATCCATAAGCCTTATCAAACAGCTCTTTGTCCTTACCAAGCCCGAACTGCGCTAAGGTCAACAGCAATGCTTTCTGAATCTCACGAGGACCGCTGTTTGAATTTTGCCAGCCGTCGAAACGGGTCACTTTTACAATCTTATCGATCTGCTCCACAATATCTTGTATAACTTTTGGTGTGCTATCAGGACGGGTTTCCAGGAAGAGCTTGGTTAGAGCCTGAATGTTATCGTTTTCTGTTACGACTTTTTCATCCAGTTTACGCTCCAGATGTACGGCGTCTTTCGCGGCATCCAACAAACCTTTTAACCAGTCTATCGCTTTAATGACACCGGCTTCATAGTCCAGCCGCAGTTTTTCAAGACGTTCACCCAACGCAACAAATTTGGGGTCATCATGTCCGCGCAAACGTCCCATCAGGTTTATTTCCAACCGTCGCGCCCGTTTCTCCTGCTCTTTTTCGGTCAGAGTGAAAACAGAATGTTCATCCATCATCAGCTCATTAATATCATCACGGATACCTTTAATATCGGTATTCTCGTGGATCATCTTAATGGTTTCAGGACCCAGTGCAGCCCATACCAAGGCACCTGTTTGACCTACCGGACGTACTGATTCATAAATTTGGGCCAACCATTTGAAATCGGCACGATAAGGCGAAAGAAATCGATCCGGGCTAATAGCCGTCCACAATTTATTAAGCACGCCAAATGTTGCTGCGAACTGGTCACGTTTTTCATTGGTGGGCAGACATTCCTGTGCGGCCATGATGCCTTCAAACCCTGCAACGGTAAGATCTACACCTGGAAAGAAAGCCAAGCATGCTTGTAATTGCAGTGGCAATAATCCTTTAAAAGTCTCAATGCCTTCCACCACGCCATCAATTTCATCGGCGTCATACGCCAACGCAGTACGCAGGTTCTCAAATACGCCGAGGTAATCAATAATCAAACCCATATTTTTGAGCGTATCATCGGTTTCATATAACCGATTGGTTCGGCACATGGCCTGCAGCAAGGTGTGATCACGTATTGGCTTATCGAGGTACATGCAGTAACAGATGGGCGCATCAAATCCGGTCAGCAGTTTGGCGGTGACAATAATCAGTTGCAGTGGGTACTGGGGATCTTTATAGGATTCAATCAGGTCTTTTTGTTGTTGCTCGTCACCATCAAGAACCTGCCAACGCTCGAAATCAGCTTCCTGAACCGGCAGTGCTAGTTCTTCTTTCCATTTTATCCAGTCTTTATTCTGCTTACCTTTTTTATCACCTTCAGTGATCTTAATAGGCGCCTGGTCAACATTCATGACGACTTCTACGGCATCAAAGCCTAGCTGATTGCCCAGCAGATAATACATCTGTACACAAGCCTCACGGTCATAGACCACAACCATGGCTTTCATCTTTTTCGGTTTGACGTGACTGGTAAAATGGTCGGCAATATCGGTGCTGATGACCGCCATACGTTTAGGCGCTTTTAGCATAATGGATAACTTACCGGCACGCTTGGACAACGCCGCTCTTTCTTCCTCATCCAGATCGTTTTCTTTAGCGAGCCGTTCAAACTCTTCGTTAATCGCCTCACGGTCGACGCGCAGTTCTGCCAAGCGTGGTTCAAACTTCACCGGATTAGTCGCACCATCACGGATCGATTGCTTGTAGTTATAACGATTCATATAACGGCCTTCATCCTCATCGGCACCGAAGAGTTTGAAAGTGTTGCGTTCCAAGCCGGAAATCGGCGTGCCGGTTAAACCGTAAAAATGGGCATTGGGCAGCGCCCAGCGCATTTTGTCACCCAGCGAACCTTCTTGGGTACGATGCGCTTCATCGACCAGAACAATTATGTTGTCGCGGGAATTAAGGCCGTCTTTATTGTTTTCATCTATCTCCACTTCTTTAAACTTGAAGACAGTGGTAATTAAAATGCCACGGCTGTCCTGTTCTATCAGTTCACCGAGCTTTTTGCAGGACTTTACTTTGATGAGGTTTTTTATATCGGCTCCACCAAAGGTTTCATTGATCTGTGTATCCAGGTCTCGCCGATCCACCACAATCAATACGGTGGGATTTTTAAGCGAGTTATCGGCACGCAGCATACGTGCTGCATATAACATCAACAGCGACTTACCAGAGCCTTGAAAATGCCAGATCAGCCCTTTACGCGGATAACCTGCCTGGACGCGTTCCACAATCTGTTTGGCGGTTTCGAACTGGGGATAGCGAGGTAAAATCTTGCTGCGCTTGGGTGGACTATTTTTGCCTGCTTTCACTGTCGAAAACAAAGCAAAAGAATGCAGCAACTGCAACAAGGTTTGCGGATTTAACAAGCCTTCCGTACTGTCCAAAACAGAGGCTAAAGTCTGCGGAATCTCATCACGTTGGGTGGTTTTATGCCACGGCCCCCAGTCTTTGGTACGGGCATTGATGGCACCATAAGCAAAGGTTTTACCCTCGCTGGCAAAACACAATAGATTCGGCACAAAGAACGGTTCGACATTTTTCCAATAGTGTTTTTTACCGCCGATAAAATCTGCCGCACCATCTTGCCAGCTGACCGATGGCCGGGTAGCGGATTTCACCTCGCCCACTACTAATGGAATGCCGTTAACGTACAACACAATGTCAAAATAGACTTCGGTAGCCGCGAGGTAATGCACCTGTTGCGAGACCACAAAATGGTTGTTTTCGATGTTATTGAAGTCAATCAGATTGATGGTGGTATGTTCGCCAACCTGACCGAAGGGCAAGGTTTTTTCTGCCGACAGCCATTCGTTAAAGTTCTCGTTGGCTTTAACCAGGCCTGTATGCTTTGCCTCTAAAATCAAGCCGCGCAGCTTATAAATGACTTCATCCGCATAATCAGGATTGGCTGCAATAGCGGGGTTTAACGAACACAGTGCATCTTTTAACCAGTCATCGACAAAAATGTCGCTGGCCTGTTTGGGTAAGGCTTCACCGTGACAGTAAGTCCACTTTACACCGCTTAATTGTTTTAAGCGGTCAATGATTCCATTTTCGGTTACGGTTTGTTCGTTGAACATGCTAAATCCTTAACCTTAAAAAGTTCGCAGTCATTTTATTTCACCACAGAGACACCAAGATTTATTATGCATTTCCAATGTGCTCATTGTGGTTTGGTATTGAGCACTATGGGGTGAGCTATAAGCTTTATCTTTGCCCGCATGGATCGTCATCCTTCTTGAAATTCTTGGGTTGCTATTGATCTTAATATTTGACGCGCATCCAACAACTTACTTTCGAATAAATCATTCTCCGACCTAATACTCTGAAACAACAAACCTATAGTTTTTTGTTCTTTAATATCAATCTTCTTTATTGGAAAACGGTTGACATCTGATAATGAGATGAGCTTTTGTGCATTACCTGTAGCAATTGTTTCAACGTAATGCTTAAAGTATTTACTGCTTAACCAAGCCAATAAATATTTAGAATAAACTAAATGTTGATTCAACCTTATTAATGCAATATTTCTTTCAAACCCTACCCTACGATCCGATTCAATAAGTGCAACTTCTCCGTAACTCCCAACGACTGTATAAAGCAAATCACCTGACTGTATCTTTTTTCCTTTAGATATTTTCTCGTATACTTTCTCTGAAATAAAACTGCCAGATTCATAGTCTAATTTTCCATTTACAATTGATGAAACAAATGCAAAAGGTATCGCACCATCAGAAAGTTTTGGTACTGTTTGGTGTACTCCATCAGTAATATTTTTGGAGACATCTTTTAAAACGCATAATTTATTTTTATCTTTTATTCTCTCGAATTTTAAAAACTTTAGTTCTAATGAATCCTTAACTCTTTTTAAGTCATGAATTACTTTTTCGTTCATATTTATAACAGTTAAAATCTTATCAAAAATTTCAACAAGTCTCTGCTGTCTGCTCAATATTGGAAGTGTAATCTGACACTCTTGTAACGAAGAAAATTTTGTTCTTGGAGATAAACCACCCGCTGAGGTCTTAATAGCCCAATCCCAAAACCTTTCTGACTGCACAATTAAAGGCAGTAATTCCGGTAACATCAAATCACCTTTTGGCTCCATTACAATAATGTCACCAGAACAAATTCCATCAAATTCAGCAATCGCGGCTTTCTTTAAATAAGAGCGTCGTTTGCCAAAGAGGATATGACCTTTCTTGAATACGCGTGTGAAGCTGGGCTTATCTTCGGCAATCCTGCCCCAGCGTTTGATTTTCAACGAACCGGAATCTAAATGTTCAAGACCGATATATTTATCGTAACCCTCTGCAAGTGGGTTTTTGCTGGTGATTTTTACCTCGCGGCAAATATCACCAAATTTTACAGTCTGTTTTTGATTAGTCATGTCAGGGGTTTAGATAAATGGATTAACCACAGTTAATCTGCTCTGATAATCCGGCTAACGTTTATCTGCGATAGACTCTAACGGTCATAACAGTCTTCGCGATTAAATTTTTCGGCTTTAAAGCGACCACGGTATTTGGCTAATTTAGCCAGCGCCAGTGCTTTGCGATTTTGCTCGTTTTCAATTTGCTTGGCCTTTAACTTTTCTACGAAACTCAAGACTTCACAAGCACTTTGCTCGGGTAATGTTTTCACGGTTTCATAAATGCGGTCTGCGGTGTTCATGGGGTTAACCTCTCTAAATAGTTAGCCGTCATTGGGTTGCGCTAACCCGGCCTACAAGCTATCCAGCTTATCCAAAATCGCCAAGCCTTGTTCACGAGAACCTTTAGCGGCCATGGCATGGAAACGTGTTTCCGCATCAAATTCCGCTAAGGCAATGGTAGAAAGCTCATCCATTAATTTATTGATGCTGATTTTTCGATATTTTGCCAAGGCTTTTAAACGATTATGTCGGTCATCGGGCAGACGAATAGTTAATGTTCCCATGTTAATGTCCTCTCAATAGCTGATCTGGTTTTAGAACAGTGAGTTGCGGAAAATATAATTCTGTGTGGTTAAAATCTTTAATGTTATTGGTTACCAGATATTCTGCGTTGCCAGCAACCGCTAATTCAATCAGATGATTATCTTGTTCATCTTTTAAATTGGGTCGCCATAAATAATAAACCGGTATCCATCGGCAAATACTGAAAAATGAGCACAGTAACGCATTCACTTCTTCCTCGCTCAATGGCGTTTTTTCAAGAATAGAGCTTCTTTTACTGACCTCTTCATATTCGCAGAACAACGCATTCCCCATTAAAGGCTGATACCTGCCTTCAAAACACTGTCTTAACAGTGCTCGGCTTGGGCCTTTAGCACCAATAATGGCACTGATAAATACGCTGGTATCAATAACAATGATTTTATTCATGCTGAAAATGATAGCATATACGATGTCTAATTCATTGTATAAGTTTATATTTCATTTTTAATTCACCACAAAGACACAGCGACGCGAAGTAATGATATAAAAAACGCTGTGTACTCTGTGCTTCTGTGGTGAAAATTATCATTGATAACCCAATTCCGCCAGGCTTTTAAACAAATCGGTAGTCTGCTTTTTCAATTTCACCCGACTCACTTTCCAGGCTTCAATCGCATGTTCAATGTCATGAACTTCGTGTCCGCTATCATTTTGCACATAAAGCGGAATAGACAGGTTGTTCTGGTTAGCGCGAATATCCTCAATATCTACCAGCGCGGTAATGCTGGTCTGTTTCTCAGGATGGAAATAAGCTTCAGTCAGAACCCTTAAGTTTTCATCGGACAAGCGGCTGTGCGCTCGTTCTCGGGTTACCTGTTCTACACCATTAATAAACAGGATTTTGTTTTTCCGCTCTGCCGATTTATTACAGCGCAGAACAACCACGCACGATTCCATCGGCGAGTTGTAAAACAGGTTAGGCCCTAAGCCAATCACCGCTTCAATCAAATCGGCTTCAATGACTTGCCTGCGGATAGTTGCTTCAGAATCTCTAAACAATACGCCATGCGGCCAGAGCATTGCCGCTCTACCTGTTTTTGGATTCAGGCTTTTGATGATATGAGTATAAAAAGCATAATCGGCGCAGCCTTGCGGCGGAATACCATAGATATTACGCCCATAAGGATCGGCAGAGAACTTGTCGCGGTTCCATTTTTTAATGGAGTACGGTGGATTAGCAAAGATGACATCAAACTGCTTGAGCTGGTCGTTTTCAATAAACTTGGGTTCGCTCAGGGTATCGCCGCGCAGTACTTCAAATTCTTCAATGTCGTGCAGAAACATATTCATGCGGCCAATGGCCGAAGTGAGCAGATTAACTTCTTGCCCGTACAACTTAACACTACGCCACTCTTTACCCTGGTTGCGCAACTCCATCACGCCATTTAACAACATGCCGCCGGTTCCGCAAGTAGGGTCATAGGCGGTTTCACCGGTTTGCAGGCCCATAATGCGTGTCATTAAATGCACGACAGTACGGTTGGTGTAGAACTCAGCCGCAGTATGGCCGGAATCGTCAGCAAACTTTTTGATGAGGAATTCGTAAGCCTCGCCTAAATCATCCTGATTGACCGTTTGAATGCCCAACGGAATTTTGCTGAAATGCTGAATCAGATCGGCTAAGAGATGATCCGGCAGACGTTCTTTATTAGTCCACTGGGCATCACCAAAGACATCATGCAAACGGTCGTTATTCGATTCAATCAAGCGCAGTGCATTTTGAATCGCTTCACCAATATTTTTGGTGGTGTCTCTTACCACTTGCCAACGGGCTTCTTGAGGGATTTCAAAACGGTGAAACATAGGCATGGCGGCGTAGTCTGCATCGCCTTCATGAATGACCATTGCTTCGTTGTATTCTTCCAGGTAAACATCGGAGAGACGCTTATAAAACAACAGGGGAAAGATGTACTGCTTATAGTCGGAGGCGTCGATTTGACCACGCAGAAATTCGGCTGCGCCCCAGAGTAGGTCTTCTAGTTTTTTCTTGTTGAGTACACTCATAGCTCAAAGCCCTCTTTAACTAACAGCTCTTCAAGCTCTTGTTCGGCTTGCTCCAGGGCGGCGAGTTTTTGTTTAAAGTCCAATAAGGCTTCTTCCACGGTGATGGTTTCTTCTGCTAACGGCTTTTGTACGTAACGGGCAATGTTTAGGTTAAAGTCGTTTTCTTCAATTTCCTTTAAACTTACCCAACGAGCAACACCTTCTATTTCTTCGGCCTTATCAGGGCCTTGCTGTTCTTGGCTGTGATAGATGTGATAAATCTGATCTGCTTGCGCTACGGATAAGGTGTTTTGAGCTCGACCTTTGGTAAAGATTTCTTCTGCATTAATTATCAATACATGATTTTGGTGGTCTGCTGGCCGCTGTTTTCTGAGTACCAGAATACAAGCCGGAATACCTGTGCCATAAAACAGGTTGGATGCAAGGCCAATAATCGCTTCAATGCGATTTTCTTTCAGGAGATTAGTGCGGATTTTCCCTTCGGCGGCACCGCGAAATAACACGCCATGAGGCAATACCACCGCCATGCGGCCGTTATCGTTTAATGAGGCAAACATATGCTGCACCCAAGAAAAATCGCCATTGGTTTTCGGCGCTAAACCGTATTGCTTACGTCCATAAGGATCGTTTTGCCAAAGATCGTAACCCCATTCATTAAGGCTGAATGGGGGATTGGCGATAACGTTGTCAAACGTTTCCAGTTTGTCGTTTTTAATAAACTTCGGTTGCCGTAAGGTATCGCCACGTAAGATGTCGAAATCTTCCATGCCATGCAGAAACAAGTTCATTCGGGCAATGGCTTCAGTGGTAAGGTTCTTCTCTTGACCTCTGATTTTTAGCAAGCGTGGATCACCTCCATTTTCTTTCACATGATGAACGGTTTCCAATAACATGCCGCCGGTACCGCAAGCCGGATCATAAACACTTTCACCGGCTTTCGGATCAAGGATATTGACCATTAAACGGACGATGGTGCGGGGAGTATAGAATTCACCGGCTTTTTTATTGGCCTTATCGGCGAAGCGTTTGATGAGGTATTCATATGCTCGCCCCATATCGTCATCACGAACGTTGGAGACGCCGAGGTTAATCTTGTTGAAGTGATTTAGCAGGGTACCGAGCAGCTCATCAGATAGACGCTCTTTATTCGTCCAGCCAGCATCACCAAAGATGCCATGCAAATGTCCGTTAGCCAACTCTATGCCACGAAACGCTTCGTTTAATGCCTGTCCAATGTTTTTGGTTTGGTTGAACACCTGTTGCCAATGGCATTCTGCTGGAATTTTAATGCGATGAAACATATCGCCTTTAGCGAGTTCTGCGTCACCGACTTGCGCTAGTGCTTCGGTAAATTCTTCATCGTAGACATCGCAAATGCGTTTGAAGAATAAAATGGGGAAAATGTAGGTTTTATAGTCAGAAGCATCAATGGGCCCCGTGATAATATGGGCTGCATGCCAGAGGTGGGCTTCTAAATCCTTTAAAGTGATGAGAGTCATTTGGTATTCAGTTTCTCTACTCGTCCTTCTATAATTAAATAGCTGCCTCATAATGCCTTAATAATTAAAGCATCTATCTGCCATTTGAATTATTACTGGTTTAGGTGTGCCGGTGTTTTAGACTTGTTTCTTAACAATCTTTTGAATTGTAACATGATTCTTATTGTTGGCATTTATCTGTAACTGTCAGCGCAATAGGCCCCTAAAAAACTACGGCCTGCTTTGGATGATGTCATAGTTTTGTAACCTCATTGTTTGATAGTAAGCGATCCCTCTGGTTGAGGACTTGAGGCCGAATCTCATCAGGATAGTCGAAGAAGGCGATCAGGTTTAGCCAATGCCTACGCCAAGATGCACTGATGCTGGGATACTGTTTATCCCATTGCCGGGCAAAGGCTTCCAGTTCCTGCTCGGCTTCGGTAACGGTAATCGATTGGTAAATGACCTTGAGCCCTGCGGCTACCGCTTTACGATCCATCCAGCTAACGAACGCCAATGAATGTCGCATCATGTGTACGATAATTATTTCTGTCTTGCAACTACTCAGCAGCAAAAATAAAACACCACAAATTCACAGATTAAACTTATGAAATAGCTGTATCGTTCCCACGCTCCAGCGTGGGAACGATACAAAATCGGCATTGCCGACATCCAAATAGATGTCTCTATGCTGCCTACAGCATCAACCTAATCGCTTGGCAGCGGCTATTCTCATTCTTAGTGCATTCAATTTAATAAAGCCCTCGGCATCTTTTTGATTATACGCGCCGCCATCATCTTCAAACGTCGCAATACTTTCATCAAACAGGCTGTCAGTGTCGGAAGCGCGCCCGACTACAATAACATTGCCCTTATAAAGCTTGAGCCTGACTTTGCCATTAACGTTCGCCTGAGACGCATTGATCATGGTTTGCATCATTTCCCGCTCAGGACTCCACCAGTAACCGTTATAGATTAAAGAAGCATAGCGCGGCATCAACTCATCCTTTAAATGCGCCACTTCCCTGTCTAATGTTAATGATTCAATCGCACGATGCGCTTTGAGCATTATCGTACCGGCCGGAGTTTCATAACAGCCGCGCGATTTCATGCCGACATAGCGATTTTCCACGATGTCCAAGCGACCGATACCGTTAGCACCGGCAATTTTGTTTAATTGCTCCAGAACTGTCGCAGGTGTGCAAGGCACGTCGTCAATAGCGACAATATCGCCCTGACGGTAAGTCAGCTCAATGTAAGTCGGTTGATCAGGCGCGGCTTCGGGCGAAACCGTCCAGCGCCACATGTCCTCTTCAGGCTCGGCCCAGGGATCTTCCAGAACCCGACCTTCATAAGAAATATGCAGCAAGTTGGCATCCATTGAATACGGCGAGGTTTTGCCTTTTTTCATTTCCACCGGGATATTATGTTTTTCGGCATAAGCCAGCAACGTTTGACGCGAGGTTAAATCCCACTCCCGCCAGGGTGCGATAATCTGTATATCGGGACGCAATGCGTAAGCGCCCAGCTCAAACCGCACTTGATCGTTACCCTTGCCGGTTGCGCCGTGTGAAATAGCATTCGCACCGGTTTCATTGGCGATTTCAATCAGCCGCTTGGCGATTAAAGGACGCGCAATCGAGGTGCCCAGCAAATATTCGCCTTCGTAAACCGTATTGGCACGAAACATCGGAAAAACATAATCGCGCGCAAAATCTTCGCGCAAATCTTCGATGTAAATATCCTTAATGCCCATAGCTTGGGCTTTGGCTCGCGCCGGCTCCACTTCTTCGCCCTGACCCAAATCGGCGGTAAAGGTAACAACCTCACAGGCATACACATCCTGTAACCACTTAAGAATAACGGAAGTATCCAGACCTCCGGAATAAGCCAAGACAACTTTATTGATTTCTGACATAACGCCTATACCCTGAGTTAAAAATGCTGCAAATTATACCGGAAAATAGATGTTTTCGACAGCAACGTATCGCGCTGAAAGTAATGTCCGCGAACAGATACCGAGACTTATGATGACCGCCAAGTTAAGCAAATGGTCTGCTCATCAACGAAACTTACCCTAATTTAAGGCAGATCTTTACTCAAAAAATTCAGACCTGTATTGATTTTTGAGGACAATTGTTCAAATTTCTTTATCATCTGCTTCCGTGGAATAACTATGCCCGATGCTAACTGGGATGATTAGTGTCCTCCAGCGCCGATAACTCGGCCATGGTATTAATGTTACTGAATATTTCCGGCTCGCGGCTAAAATCGACCTTCACAAGGTTCTGCTGCGCCAGCCAAGCCGCCACTTTACGTTGGTCGCCAGCCAAATAATCTTGCAGGCTGGTTTGTAATGCAGTCTTTATTGCCAAAAAAACCGGATGCAGCTTTACCCCATCAAAAGCAACCGCAACATCGGCATTATTTTCGGCGCGGGCTGATAACAACTTTTGCAGATGTTCCGTTTTAATTAACGGCGAATCGCAAGGCAAGACCACCAGAACATCCGCATCAGCATGAATCATGGCCGTTAATACGCCAGCCAAAGGGCCGTCAAAACTATCGGTTTGGTCGCTAATAACCGGCCATCCAAATTGCCGGTATTGATCGATATTCCGATTGGCATTGATGAACACGCAATCGACAACGGGAGCCATCGCGGCTATCGCGTAACTGACCATAGGGCGACCTTTAAACTTCACCAGACCTTTATCCTGATTATTCATACGCCGGGCACGGCCACCGGCAAGAATCACGCCTGCTACTTTTGTTTGACTGTTCATAATGGTAAGCTTTGAATATCGTAGATAAGGGTCAAAATCGCTCAATCGACAGGCTATTCTCGCAAGCCTGTTATTGCAAGCTACGCAACCTTTTTCACTTTCTGACTTATGGGAATAAAAAATCATCCATGAAAATTAAACACACACCCTCCATATTAAGCCTTGCATTAGTCACCGTTATTTCAGGTTGCGCCACCTCGCCGGAAAAACCGGCAGAATCCGCTGAACCTGCGCCGTTTGTCAGCGACTACCCTACCCGCGACCGCGTTGACTATGTCTTAAATTGCGTTGCACAACACGGCGGCCTGACCTATATCAGCCAGTACGCCTGCGGTTGTAAAATCGACAAAATCGCTGAAAAACTGAGTTTTGCCGAATACGAAGCCGCGAAAACCTTCTCTTATTTAAGTAAAGGTCAGACCGGCGATGCCGCTGCGGCTATGCGTGATCCGACTCAATCCAAAGACTTAAGAAAACGGCTTAAAGACGCGGAGCAATATGCTGAAAAAAATTGTTTTGTGAAATAAAAAAATAATTATTGAGGGTGGCTCCGGCCGCTCTCACTGATTTTTAGCAAAAAGATACCATTGAATATAGGCCAATAAATGAATAGTCTATTACCCAAAAGCAGACAACTCATTTTAAAGCGCCCTATTTAAAAAATATTCATTATAAATAAACACATAACCGATAGCTTTAATCACTTACATTTTTTGTCCATTTTATAGCATTTTTACAGCCAAAATATCTTGTGCTATGCTAGCAGACACTTTTAAATACGCAATAGTCAGGAATAACTGTTGTTTTAATCCGGATGGATTCACCCTATTGAGATGATCATGACAGAATCAGGCACCACGCAACCCACCGTGCAAGAAATAATCGCCGCACTTAAAGACAAGCCCGGCGCACTTTTACCTATTCTGCATGGCATACAAGATACTCTGGGTTATATCCCGGCCGACTGCGTACCGGATATCGCAGCAGGGCTAAGCCTTTCTCGCGCCGAAGTACACGGCGTGATCAGCTTTTACCACTATTTCAGGGACACGCCGCCGGGCAAACAAACCATTCATCTTTGCCGTGCGGAATCGTGCCAAGCCATGGGCGCAAGACAGCTCGAAGAGCATGTTAAAGCCAAGTTGGGCATTGATTTTCATGAGACTACCGCAGACGGCAAGTTCTCTTTAGAGCCTGTGTACTGTTTAGGCAACTGCGCCTGTTCACCGGCCATGCAAATCGACAAAGAGATCTTCGGCCGAGTAACAGCGGACAGTTTTGATGCGACCATCGCCAATACGGAGGCATCAGCATGAGTATCACAATTTATGTACCATGCGATTCCAGCGCTGTTTCACTGGGCGCTGAGCGCGTGGCAATCGCCATTGCCAAAGAAGCGGCAACGCGCGGTCTCGATATTACACTGGTTCGTAACGGTTCAAGAGGCATGTTCTGGCTGGAACCTCTGGTTGAAGTCGCCACCGCTAAAGGACGCGTAGCTTACGGCCCCGTTCAACCCGGCGACGTGTCCGGCTTGTTTGATGCCGACTTCACCCAAGGCGGCGCACATGCGTTATCTTTAGGCCTGACTGAAGAACTGGATTACTTCAAAAAACAGCAACGTTTGACCTTTGCCCGTATCGGCATAACAGATCCTCTCAGCTTGACCGATTATGTTGAAAATGACGGCTATCGCGGCTTAAAAAATGCGCTAGCCATGACCCAGGAGGCAATTGTCCAGGCGGTGACCGATTCGGGTTTACGCGGTCGCGGCGGCGCGGCCTTCCCGACCGGCATCAAATGGAAGACCGTACTCAACACCCCATCGCTGCAAAAATACATTATCTGCAATGCCGATGAAGGCGATTCCGGCACGTTTTCCGACCGCATGGTCATGGAAGGCGACCCGTTCGTGTTAATCGAAGGCATGACCATTGCAGGTTTAGCGGTCGACGCCACTCAAGGCTATATCTATCTGCGCGTAGAATATCCTCACGCTTTCGAGATACTCAATGCGGCAATTGCCACCGCTTACCAGGAAGGTTACCTGGGTGACAATATTCAAGGCAGCGGCCTTACCTTCAATCTGGAAGTCAGGCTGGGCGCAGGCGCTTATGTCTGCGGCGAAGAAACCTCATTAATGGAAAGCTTGGAAGGGAAACGCGGCCTGGTACGCTTTAAACCGCCCTTGCCGGCCATCAGCGGTTTATTCGGCCAACCCACTGTGGTCAACAACGTTATTTCGCTGGCTTCAGTGCCGATTATTCTGGATAAAGGCGGCGATTATTACCGCGATTTCGGCATGGGACGCTCGCGCGGCACCTTGCCGGTGCAACTGGCCGGCAACATCAAGCGCCCCGGTTTAGTCGAACTGGGCTTTGGCTTAACCTTGCGCGAATTACTTTATGATTTTGGCGGCGGCTCAGCTTCCGGCAGACCGATTCGGGCAGTTCAGGTAGGCGGCCCGCTCGGCGCTTATCTGCCCGAGTCGCAATTTGACACCCCCCTGGATTACGAAGCCTTTGCCGCCATCTGGGCGGTAGTGGGACATGGCGGCATTGTCGTTTTTGATGACACGGTCAATATGGCCGAAATGGCGCGCTATAGCATGGAATTTTGTAAAATTGAATCCTGCGGCAAATGTACACCTTGCCGTATTGGCTCCACCCGTGGCGTAGAAGTCATGGACGACATTATTAACGGTCGCAACCTCGATAAAAACATCCCCTTGTTACGTGATCTTTGCGACACCTTACTGAACGGCTCCCTCTGTGCATTAGGCGGTATGACACCCTACCCTGTACTGAGCGCTTTAAATCATTTCCCCGAAGATTTCGGGATAAATGCAAAAGCTACTGCCGCCTGATAATGATTTAGAGGATATTACAATGTCGATCAATAAAGAAAAAGATTTTGGCACACCGGCCGCTACCTGCGAAAAGATGGTCACGCTGGAAATTGATGGTTTTAAGGTAACAGCACCGGCAGGGACCTCGGTCATGCGAGCGGCGGCAAGCATTGGTATTGAGATACCCAAATTATGCGCAACCGACAGCCTAGAACCCTTCGGTTCCTGTCGGCTTTGCGTAGTGCAAATAGAAGGCGGCAGAGGTATGCCAGCTTCATGCACTACGCCGGTCGCGGAAGGTTTAAAAATCACTACCCAGAATAAAAAACTGGCCGATGTGCGTCGCGGCATCATGGAACTGTATATTTCCGATCACCCGCTGGACTGCTTGACCTGTTCGGCCAATGGCGACTGCGAACTGCAAGACATGGCTGGCGCAGTAGGTTTGCGAGAAGTACGTTACAACCCGATTGAAACCCATCTAAACGCGGTTAAAGACGAAAGCAACCCCTATTTCAGCTTCGACCCCAGCAAATGTATCGTTTGTTCGCGCTGCGTCAGAGCCTGTGAAGAAACCCAAGGCACGTTTGCCTTGACCATTGACGGTCGCGGCTTTGACTCCAAAGTATCGCCCAGCCAGAATCAGCCGTTCATGGATTCGGAATGCGTATCCTGCGGCGCTTGCATACAAGCCTGTCCAACCGCAACCTTGATGGAAAAATCGGTCATCGATAATGGTCTGCCGGAGCATGCAATCGTGACAACCTGCGCTTATTGCGGCGTCGGCTGTTCATTCCGGGCGGAAATGAAAGGCGAACAAGTCATCCGCATGGTGCCCAACAAAGACGGCAA
Source organism: Methylobacter svalbardensis (assembly GCF_037671525.1). Lineage (NCBI taxonomy): Bacteria > Pseudomonadati > Pseudomonadota > Gammaproteobacteria > Methylococcales > Methylococcaceae > Methylobacter > Methylobacter svalbardensis. The sequence goes on along the minus strand of NZ_JAWPOH010000050.1, from coordinate 4,754 downwards.
GGCCAATCACGGTCATTCCTGCGTAAAGGGACGTTTTGCGTTCGGTTATGCCACGCACAAAGACCGCATCACCAAGCCGATGATCCGCGCCAGCATTAAAGATGCGTGGCAGGAAGTCAGCTGGGAAGAGGCTATCAGCCATGCCGCGTCGGAATTAAAACGCATCCAGGCAAAATACGGCAAGGATTCCATCGGCGGCATCACTTCTTCTCGCTGCACCAACGAAGAAGTCTACATCATGCAAAAACTGATACGCGCCGGTTTCGGCAATAATAATGTCGATACCTGTGCGCGGGTTTGCCATTCGCCTACCGGTTACGGATTGAAACAAACCTTTGGCGAATCATCCGGCACCCAGGATTTCGACTCGGTTATGAAAGCCGATGTGATTTTGATTATCGGTGCCAATCCAACCGACGGCCATCCGGTATTCGGCTCGCAAATGAAAAAACGCCTGCGTCAGGGCGCCAAACTGATCGTGGTTGATCCGCGTGAAATCGACCTGATCAAAGCCCCGCATGTTAAAGCCAGCCATCATCTAAAGCTGCGTCCCAGCACCAATGTCGCCTTGATCAATGCCCTCGGGCATGTCGTTGTTACCGAAAACCTGCTTGACGAAGCCTTTGTTAATGCCCGTTGCGATGTAGCCTCTTTTGCCAAATGGAAAACTTTTGTTGCGCAGGAGCATAATTCACCGGAAGCTTCCGAGTCCATTACCGGCGTTCCAGCGGCTGAACTTAGAGCCGCTGCACGGCTTTACGCCACGGCCGACAATGCAGCTATTTATTACGGTTTAGGGGTAACAGAACACAGTCAAGGCTCCACGATGGTCATCGGCATTGCCAATCTGGCTATGGCGACCGGCAATTTAGGTCACGAAGGCGCCGGCGTTAACCCTTTACGGGGACAAAATAACGTGCAGGGTTCTTGTGACATGGGTTCATTTCCCCATGAGTTTCCAGGTTACCGCCATGTATCCGATCCTGCAACGCACCAACTGTTTGAAAACGCATGGCAGGCTGAACTCAGCTCCGAACCGGGCTTGCGTATTCCGAATATGTTTGATGCGGCACTAGACAAAAGTTTTATGGGACTGTACTGCGAGGGTGAGGATATTGCTCAATCCGACCCGGACATTAAACATGTTCATGCTGCGTTACGGGCAATGGAATGCGTGATAGTTCAGGATATATTCCTCAACGAAACCGCTAAATTTGCTCACGTTTTCTTCCCTGGCTCATCCTTCCTCGAAAAAAACGGTACGTTTACCAATGCCGAGCGCCGTATCTCGCCGGTGCGCAAAGTGATGTCGCCATTGGCGGGTTATCAGGATTGGGAAGTCACTCAAATGCTGGCCAATGCGATGGGTTACCCAATGAATTACAGCCATCCGTCAGAAATCATGGATGAAATAGCACAGCTTACGCCTAGTTTTGCCGGCGTCAGTTATGAAAAGATTGACCGCCTCGGCAGCATACAATGGCCTTGTAATGATGAAGCGCCGGAAGGCACACCGATTATGCATACCGAGCATTTCCTGCGCGATAACGGCAAGGGCTTGTTCATGCTGACCGAATTTGTTCAAACGGCAGAACGCGTAACCGGCAAATATCCGTTAATTCTGACCACCGGACGTATTTTGTCGCAATACAATGTCGGCGCGCAAACACGCCGCACCGAAAATGTCGCCTGGCATTCGGAAGATCGCCTGGAAATTCATCCGCATGATGCCGAAGATCGTGGCGTCAACACCGGCGACTGGGTAGGTATTAAAAGTCGTGCCGGCGAGACCGTATTGCGCGCCTTGGTCAGCGATCGCGTACAGCCTGGCGTTGTCTACACCACTTTCCATTTTCCTGAATCCGGCGCCAACGTGATCACGACCGACAACTCCGATTGGGCGACCAACTGCCCGGAATACAAAGTGACGGCCGTGCAAATCACCAAAGTCAGCCAACCTTCGGAATGGCAACAGCAATACCAGGAGTTTTCAGAAAAACAACTCGATCTTCTGGAGCAGGGAATGAGCCATGACTAACGGCGACGCCAGTACTCAATTGCATGGATGTACGAGGTAGAGCAATGCAAGGAGCGATTGCCGAGCCGCTATCATTAGAATTAGGCTGGCCCAGTTATCAACAAATCACCGTTGATCGCTGGCGAGGCGGGCATCATGAACAGTTGCAAGATACTATTGCCGAAGAAGTGCCTATTTCTCTAATTTACAACGGAGTCCCGCATGTCGTGATGCTGGCAACCCCGACCAATCTTGAAGAGTTTGCGCTGGGTTTTAGTATTACCGAAGGCATTATTAAAAGCCCGCAGGAGTTATTATCGACGCGGGTTTATAACCGCTCGAACGGCATCGAAGTCCAGATAAAGATTCCGGAGCAACGTTTTCAAGGTCTGTCCGACAAAGGCCGTAATTTAACCGGTCGCACCGGTTGCGGTCTATGCGGCGCGAGTACCTTAAAACAAGCTATCCGCCAACCCTGCCCGGTTAACGGGAATCTGACCCTGCCTGCTGCGGAACTGCGTTCCGCCTTAACAAGCATAAAACAGCACCAGAAACTAAACCAGCTAACCGGAGCAGTTCATGCGGCTGCCTGGGCCGTTCCCGGACAGGGGATTTTAGATATAAGGGAAGATGTAGGACGGCATAACGCGCTGGATAAATTGATCGGTTTTTTATTGCGCACCGGCAAAGATTTATCTGCCGGCTTTATCATCGTTACCAGTCGCGCCAGTTATGAAATGGTACAAAAAACCGCGTGGGTCGGCATTACGCTGCTTGCGGCCATCTCCGCACCGACCGGCTTAGCCATACGTCTGGCTGATGAGGCAGGCCTCACCTTAATCGGTTTTGCCCGTGATGATCAACATGTAGTTTATACTCATCCGCAACGCTTAACCCATAACCATTAACTGTGTAATTAACGATGAAAATAGAACCACTTATCAAAATGGCCAACGATATAGGTAATTTCTTTAACGCGGAAAGCAATAAAGAAATCGCCGCTGAAGGTATAAGAAAACATATATTAAGATCATGGGATCCCAGAATGCGGCGTGAGATTATTGCTTATTGTCAGCAAGATGGGGCTGCATTAAGTGACCTGGTTAGAACAGCGGTGTCCAGACTTGAACAGGCTTAATGTTATCTGTGTTTTTGCTGGAAATGTAAAATAAAGGGGTTGTTAGTGGGGCAATTGCGCTATGTTTTTAGTTAATCGAAAATCCTGTTTTGATACACAATGTGAGGGCAGCTAAAATCGTCCCCACATCAATCAACCTAATTGTTTTGGATTAAATATTACTAAACGACCCGAAGGATTAATTCATGAAAACGACAGATGATTACAGACAAAAGCTGCTGACTGAACTTATTGAACAGAGTGCCATGATTGATACGTTGGTAGTGAAATGCAGGGTAGCAGCGACAGATGTCAGGCTGTGCCATAATCAAGAACTCGAAGAGTTGCGGGCCAAACTGCAAGAAACCACTAAAAAATTACAAGAACTTGAGGAACCCAGTAGCAATGCTTGGGAGAACATCGGAGACGGTGGCTAAAACTTTGTGGAGTTTTATGTAGCTCGATATTTTGATTTTAAACGTTGTGGACGATTTACAAAACCTGAAGAATGGGGTCGATTCTGAATGGCATTTACTTAAGCTTTTTCGGATGCCCCTGTTTTTTCTCATTACAGCCTGGCAATACTGTTATGGACGGCGTGCGCAACTAAACCGATTACCCCAATACCGATTTTTAAGGCTGGACACCAGCACTTTGCCGGTACGCTGGCTAGGTGCATGAATAAAATCATCATTACTGACATAAATGCCGACATGGGAAAACGGCTTGCCGTTGGTATTAAAGAAAAGCAGATCGCCTGAATGAAGATCATTTCTCGGAACTTGGATCAGCGCCGCCGATTGAGCTATCTTTTGAGTCGTACGTGGCAATGCTATACCCTGACGCCCATACACATGCTGCACAAATCCGCTGCAATCGAAACCTTCCTCAGGCGAATTTTTACCGTAGTGATAAGGCGTACCCTGCAAGCTCAGCGCATAACTGACCATAGGTGAATAATCCGCAGTAGACTTTATTTCCGGAACGCTAGCGCAACCGGAAAAAAAAACTATCACGCTGGGTAAAACACACCGGATAGAAAAATAGCGCTTGTCTTTAGCGATGGATGCGTTCAATTTATTAGCCCCTTTAATAATTCCCTGTAAGGATAGGCTATTAGATGCTAAATGGCTATATACATCCTTCTTCCCCCCTGAACACAGCCTACTTCTGCCTGGCGATCACCAGCAGACAACAGCGGATAGACGTTAAATGCATGGCAGCAATATACGCCGCATAGTGGCTGCTTTGTTCCTTCAGGAAGCCCAGAAGTTGTTTGGCTTCTTGGAAATAAACCTCTAGCACCCAGCGCATCAAATAGAACTCAAGGATTTCGTTTCAGGACGGCTATATCATATTGACAAATCAATAATATATAGGTATTTAATGCGAATTCGGTAGCTTACATCTAATTTTGGCAATATTTTTCAGGGCATTACGTTTCAATCATTGTTTACTCAAGCTCTAACATGAAAAGCGCTGGCCGCTCCCCTTATAGTGGACCCCATTGTCCAGACAAATAATGCCTTAATTTAAGATAGAGCCCTGTTCACACTCCAGCTGAATGGCGCTGTCCCAATTTTTTTATACGGGAACTGATATTTCTGCCGCTCCGTATTT
>NZ_JAWPOH010000049.1:17223-25710 GCF_037671525.1 Methylobacter svalbardensis | reverse complement strand
GGTCAGTAACATCCCCGTTAAACAAAATCCTAGCCAAGTCTTTTGTAGGTGCGTCAGCCTGGCATTGGACTTTAGCTTTCCCAGGGCTGCATCTAAATCAGTGACAAACGATTTTATAAAGTGTGCCGGCTCGTACATCAACATGGTGTTGAAATACGTGGCAGTTTACACTGATTAGCTTACCCGTTTTCCGGCTGTATTTCTAAGCTTAAAAACTTGAACATCGAGTGAAACACAATAGAACACCAACATGAGGGTGATACATGACGCGTCGTAAAGTCGACGCATATCCGGACTTTCAGTCCGTAACTCAAACCCACCAGCTTTAGCTGGTGGTTGCTTAGTCCGACGAATTTGAGCACTGGTTCTGGTCAAACTTGAATCGCATAGCTCCCTCTGTAAACCACAACGTAATATCAGCACATTTTCTTAAAGCATTGTTGTGTTCGGCTCAGTTGCTCGCCTTACAATGAGACTTTTTGATCTTTTGGCAGCGTCTTCTATCGCTATGTTTGTAGAGCATGCTGTGAAATTGATAGCAATAGTAGCCCTAGGGAAGCGCTGAACAAATCGCTTTTCAGCCACAAATGACAGACAAGCTGATTTTTTTCAGAAATCGCCGCTTAGCAATATACAATAAATGGTATTTATAACAGTTTCCCCCGATTTCCTTCTTAATCCGTCGTTATCGGGAAACGGCAGACGCATTTTGCCCTCAGGCAGCCATCAGCTGCCGCCTGAGCAGGTAAAGATTTGCTAGACCAACCAGCAAGTGGACCTGTGATGCATTTTTCTCCAGACCACGATAACGGGTCTTTTGAAAGCCAAATTGTTGTTTGATCACCCGGAAAACGTGCTCCACGCGAGCTCGAACCGAGGACTGTTTGCGGTTGCGCTTTTTCTGGCTGGCCGACAGGTTTTTGCCGGGCTTGCGTTTGTCATTGACACACCAGCGTATGCCCAGATACCGAGCTCCACGCCTATATTCATCGCTGGTATAACCGGCATCCGCAAAGATGACTCGATCATCCTCGCGCAACAGCTTGGGCAATTCATTGATATCGGCTACATTGGCTGCCGTTGTTATCACCGTGTGAACTGCGCCAGAATCCACATCGGCGCCTATATGGATTTTCATGCCGAAATACCATTGCTGGCCTTTTCGGGTTTGGTGCATATCCGGATCACGTGATTTATCCTTGTTTTTGGTGGAACTGGGCGCATGGATAATGGTGGCATCGACCATCGTGCCTTGAGAGACTAAGAGCCCTTGCGCTTTCAGATAATCATTAATGGTCTCCAACAGTTTTTTGGTCAATTGCTGCTTTCCCAACAAATGACGGAAGTTGAGGATCGTGGTTTCATCCGGCAACGCTTCTGTGACACTACCAAAACCGGCAAAGCGGCGGATGCTCTCAATTTCATAGAGGGCATCTTCCATCTGACGATCGGAAAAACTGAACCAGTTCTGCATGCAGTGAATGCGCAGCATACTGGCCAGCGGCATCGGTTGGCGGCCGCGTCGCCCTGCGATCGGATAAGCCTGCTCAATCAAGGTAATCATCTTTGTCAAGGGAACCGTTTGCCCCATTTCGCCCAGAAACACTTCTCTTCTTGTCTGGCGTTTTTTGTGGTTATATTCGAGGTCAGCAAAGCTGGTTTGTATCGGCATAGCAATTCGTCCGCTAGTCAGGTTATGTGTCGTCATTATTATCTCAAAGTAGGGATTTAATCAGCGATTCCCTAGATATCTTTAATATGAAACGGTTACCTATCACTTAAGCAGGCAAGAATCTTTCACTCAGCACCTGTTTCTCCGGCACGCCTTTGGCTCGCGCGGCCGCTTCGGCGGCATCGATCAGCGCCGGCGGCCCGCATAGGTAGATGTCGGGCAATACAGTCGCATCCGCCAGATCTTGAACCAGGGCATCAACCGGTGTACCGCAAAAGCCCTGCCACAGATCATCCGGTTTCCATACGCAATAAATCACCTGAAGCTGGGGCAGCTCTGCCTGCAATGCTTTCAACTCGGTCTGGCAAAACAATTCCTCGGCCCGGTTTGTACCGAAATAAAGCCGTGTCGGATGCGGTTCCTGAAACTCGGCCATACGCCTTAACATCGACAGCATGGGCGCCAGACCGGTACCACCGGCCACAAACCAGCGCGGTCTCAGGCCGCTTTCAGTCAGGCCGAAAGCCCCTTTTGGCCCGTGAACGATCAGGGTCTGTCCAACAGCAGCCTGTTCCCGAAACCAGGTGGAAAAAAGTCCGCCGGGTTGCAGCCGGATCAAAAACTCTAGCCTACCTTCCCAATTGCTTATATTGGCAAGTGAATAGGCGCGCTTGATGTCTTGTCCCGGCACTTCTAGTTCCATGAACTGGCCGGGCTCAAATTCGGCTACACTGTCGCCATCTTCATTCGGTGCGAGGCGCAATTCCAGACGCAGGGTATTTTCACCGACGGAATCGATGGCGGTAATTTCGGCGTTTCTGATCTTTATTTCACCCAGCAGAATACGGTCATAATCAAAGGGCAGGTCAATGCGCATATCGCTATGAGGAAAGGTGCAACAAAGCAGCGTGCCGCCCTTTGCTTCATCGTCTGCGGGCAGTGCCGCGGGGTTATGTTTGCCCAAGGTAAAGTCACCGTGGGTGACATCGGCATAGCAAGTGCCGCAATTACCCTGTCCGCACTGGGCAGGCAATACTATACGTGCGCTGGCGGCAGCTTCCAGCAGATTCTGGTCATCGGCACATTCGAAACGGAGCTGCTCTCCGTCACGGGTGGTGAGTTCAATGGCGTGAGTATTCATGTCTTGTTTTGACTCCAAAAAAAATGCCGCCGGAAAGGCTGTAAGTATTCAAGCTTTCTCTGAAAAAGTGGGATTTCAAAGAGGGCGCTAAATAGTTCATTTCCGGCAGCGAGGGAGAGGATTAAGTTATGCTGCTTTACGCGTCAGCGATGCTTCGATGTCAGCCTGTGCGGTGGTGATGGGCTGTAGCCCAAACTTATCCACCAGCACCTGCACCAGATTAGGCGTCAGGAAGGCGGGCAGCGTGGGGCCTAGGCGAATGTTGCGGATACCCAGCGCCAGCAAGGTCAGCAGCACGGCGACGGCTTTTTGCTCGAACCAGGACACGACCAGGGACAAGGGCAGATCGTTCACGCCGCATTCAAAAGCGCCGGCCAGCGCGGTGGCAATTTTGATTGCCGAGTAGCTGTCGTTGCATTGGCCTATATCCAGCAGGCGCGGAATGCCGCCGATGTCGCCGAAGTCATGCTGATTGAAGCGGTATTTGGCGCAGCCTAGCGTCATTACCACGGTATCCTGCGGAGCCTGTTCGGCGAACTCGGTGTAGTAATTGCGACCGGGTGCGGCGCCGTCGCAGCCGCCGACCAGGAAGAAGTGGCGAATGGCTCCGGACTTGACCGCATCGATCACCTTGTCGGCCACGCCCAGCACCGCATCGCGGCCGAAACCGATGGTGATGGTCTTTTCGCTGACATCATCTTTAAAACCGGGTAATGCCTGGGCGGCCTGGATCAACGGCGCAAAATTCTTGTCACTGATATGGCGCACACCGGGCCAGCCTACCGGGCCTGCGGTAAATATGCGCTGACGGTATCGGGGTTGCGGCTCGATGATGCAGTTGGAGGTCATCAAAATGCTGCCCGGAAACTCGGCAAACTCTTTTTGTTGATCCTGCCAGGCGCCGCCGTAATTGCCGACCAGATGCGGATAAGACTTGAGCTTCGGGTAAGCGTGGGAGGGCAGCATTTCGCCGTGAGTGTAGATATTGATGCCTGAATCTTTGGTTTGCTCCAGCAAAGCGGCCAGATCGCCCAGGTCATGACCGGACACCAGTATGGCTTTGCCTTTGATCGGTGTAGTGCGCACTTGAGTTGGCTGTTGCGCACCAAACGTGCCGGTGTTGGCTTCATCCAATAATTCCATCACCGCAAGATTTAAAGTACCCAGCGCCATGGCCTGATTCAGCAAGGCTTCAACATCGGCTGGGTCGGTGCTTAAAAAATCCAGCGCATCTTCGATTCCGGCATAAACGGTATCGCTTTCCTTGCCCAGCACATAGGCATGGTGAGCATAGGCGCAAACGCCTTTGAGGCCGTAAAGCACCAACGAGCGCAGGCCGATAATGTCCGCGCCGACTTCGTCGAGTCCGGCATTGATGCCCACTTCGGCAGCCTGTTTGAGCATACCGTCCATGTCGGCTGCAGGCTGCCAGGCAGCAGGACCGGCGAGTTGTTCGGGCGTTTTGTCATACGCAGACGCCGCTTGAATGTAGCTTGCCTTGACCCGGTCCCGTATATGCGCGGCTTCCTGTATCAGGGTAACGAAGCGGGTGGCATTGAAGTTGACGTTGGTTAAAGTGGTAAACATCGCATACAGCATGAATTCACCGGCTGCATTATCCGGGGCATTCAGGGCACGGGCGCGTTTGGCGTACTGGGCAATGCCCTTGACGCCGTGAATCAGTAAATCCTGCAAATCGGAAGTCGTGGCATCTTTGCCGCACATGCCTTTGGCGGTAGCACAACCGCTGACGGCATTGGAGCGGTCGGTTTGTTCGCATTGGTAACAAAACATCAGGTACTCTCCTCAAGATTGAATAGCATTAATAAGTTCGGACATATTCTTTTCAGATTCATTGGTAAATTTCCCAATCAATTAAGTAAGAGCACTTACCATGCCAAGCAAAAAACCTTGTATTTTCTGGTTTATCCAGGGTATCGTTGTGCTATTGACATCATCTTTGAGTTGTCTAATTGACAGCGTCGTTATCACTATGACTACAAACTTATTCTCCAGCTCGCTGATTGCCATTGTTGCCGACCTGTCCACAAACATGTCGGCAGAACAACGCTACCAGCGCCTGCTGGAACATTTGTGCCGGATTTTTCCTTGCGATGCGTCCGCGTTGCTCAAGTTTGAAGACCCTTACCTGATACCGCTGGCAGTTAACGGCTTATCGGAAGACACCTTGGGGCGGCGTTTTTTAATCAGTGAACATCCGCGTTTGGCGCAGATTTTGGCCTCCGAACAATCGGTACATTTTGCCGCCGACTCCGAGCTGCCCGATCCCTACGACGGACTCATTGAAACCGATAACGATCAGCTACTGGTGCATGATTGCATGGGAGTTACGCTGTTTATCGACGGGGAGCCCTGGGGTGCTTTAACGCTGGACGCGCTGGCCCCCGGCACTTTTGACAATATCGACCCGGTGCAGCTCAACACCTTTATCAGCCTGACTGCCGCGACGGTCAAGGCTGCAGGGCTGATTGCCTCTCTGGAGCAGCGGGTGCGTTATGTGACCCAAACTTTATTCAAGGAAAATACCGACCATGACATGATTGGTGACAGCGAATTCATGCGGAAATTGCGCAATGAAATTTCCATCGTTGCGCCCTCCGAACTGGCCGTCTTGATTTTGGGCGAAACGGGCGTGGGTAAAGAACTGGTTGCCCGGCGCATTCATCTGGAATCCACTCGCGCCGATCAAGTCATGGTCTATGTCAATTGCGCGGCATTGCCTGAGAGTATTGCCGAGAGCGAATTATTCGGCCACACCAAAGGCGCGTTTTCCGGTGCCGTTAACGATCGAACCGGCAAGTTTGAACTGGCTGACGGAGGCACGATTTTCCTGGATGAAATCGGTGAACTGCCGCTTTCCATTCAGGCCAAATTATTACGCACTTTGCAAAATGGCGAGATACAGCGCGTCGGCAGCGATAAACAAATCAAGGTTAATATACGGATCATTGCCGCAACCAACCGCAATTTGCAACAGGAAGTCGCGGCCGGCCAGTTTCGCCCGGATCTATACCATCGTCTGGCCGTTTATCCGATGCACGTTCCGGCATTGCGTGAGCGCGGCAAAGACATTTTGCTGCTGGTAGGCGCTTTTCTGGAAAAAAACCAGCAGCGTCTGGGCATCAAAAAGTTGCGTCTGGATCAGGGTGCCAAGAAAGCCCTATTGGATTATCACTGGCCGGGCAACATTCGTGAACTGGAGCATTTACTCAGTCGGGCGGCACTAAAGTCAGCGACTCAGGAAAATCGCCAGGCAGGTTTTATAACCATTTCCCAAGCCTATCTGGATATAGTGCCGGAACAGCCGGAGGCGCTGACTTATCCATCCAGCAAGGCTGGAACCGATTCTGCGACGCCTACATCCGCACCGATAGATTTTAAAAATGAAGTTGACGAATTTCAGCGCCGACTCATCGGGCAGCAACTTGCAGCGCAACAGGGCAATATGGCCGCTACGGCTCGGGTGCTGGGACTGGACCGGGGTAACTTTCATCGCCTACTAAATCGATTGGCGGTTAAAACTGAAACCTGATTGTTTGTTGCCTGCATGGATGCAGGTAAGGGGTGTGAGTAGGAGTGAATCAGCTTTTTCCAATCCGCATCTTCACTACCCACCTGCAAGCTCACACCGCAGGTGCGGGAGCCCTACTGGGCGACAAGGGCTATGACAGCGATGCATTCGTCCAGTCTATTCAGGAGAAAGGAATGCAAGCGGTCATTCCGCTTCGCAGCAACCGGATTGCGCCGCGTGACTGTGATGGGTTTGTGTATAAGGAACGCCATCTGATTGAGTGTTTCTTCGGTAAAATTAAACATTACAGACGGGTCTTTTCACGATTTGAAAAACTCGCCAGAAATTACATGGGCTTTATTCGCTTCGTTTCAGCTCTCATTTGGCTGCGATGAAATGTCAACAGAACCTGTAATAAAATCGATTTTATGTAGGTTCTTTTGGCATGCTTTGCTCGACTAATTATTGATTAGTGCGTGCTTGATCCATTTTATCGATAAACCAATCAAATATTGACTGAACATCATGAGGGCCTGGGCTTGCTTCAGGGTGTCCCTGAAAACTCATGGCCGGACAATCTGTTCGCTCAATTCCCTGCAAACTTCCGTCAAACAAGGAATGATAAGTCGCTATTAAATTATCCGGAAGACTGGCTTCATTGACTGCAAAGCCGTGATTTTGACTGCTTATCATAACGCGTCCGGTCGATTTCTCCTGCACAGGGTGATTCGCACCACGATGACCGAATTTCAGTTTTTCTGTTTTTGCACCACTAGCCAAAGCCAGCAATTGATGCCCCAAACAAATACCAAACACAGGGATTGTAGTTTCTAAAATCGTTTTGATAGCGTCTATTGCATAAATACAGGGATCAGGGTCACCGGGGCCATTGGACAAAAAAACGCCATCGGGATTCATCGCCAATACAGTGGCTGCTGATGTTGTTGCCGGAACAACAGTGATACGGCAGCCGCGATTAGCTAGTAATCTGAGAATGTTACGTTTAATACCAAAGTCGTAGGCAATAACATGTTTAGTCAGGTTCTCGGCTTGCGTATAGCCGTTTTGCAAATGCCAGATATTTTCAGTCCACTCATAAGACTTGGAAGTAGTGACTTCTTTAGCCAAATCCATGCCTTTTAATCCAGGAAAACTTTCAATCGCTGTTTTTGCCGTCTCTGGACAAACAGACTCGCCGGCCATAATACAACCCCGTTGCGCACCTTTGTCGCGCAAAAGACGGGTCAATTTTCGCGTGTCTATATCAGCAATAGCAACCACATTATTATCTAGCAAATACTGTTGCAGCGTTTTTTCACAGCGCCAGTTACTCGCCAATAATGACAAATCCCTAATTACCAAACCACTGGCAAAAACACCAACAGACTCATCGTCTTCGCTATTAGTTCCGACATTACCAATATGGGGATAGGTTAATGTCACAATTTGCCGGGCATAAGAGGGATCACTCAGAATTTCCTGATATCCGGTCATCGAGGTATTAAAAACGACTTCACCAACGGAACATCCATTTACACCTATCGACACACCGTTAAACACGGCCCCATCTTCCAACACCAATATTGCAGACTTAGCCAAATACGTCACCTCAAATGTGAAAAACGGGAATATGAGCCCTTGAGGACTCATCTCGTCACAAAAAAACTATACAATTCTACGAAATTATACAGCTTTGATCATTAATAATTTTTACTCGGGTAGATAAGTTACATTGCCTATCAAAAATCAACGGGCGCTCCAAATCGGTTTTAAAATTCAAAAAATGTAATTTTGTTATGATTTCAACTATTCCTGTTTCTAAAAAGGCTGTTTCTCTCTATTATCCTCCTCTTAATGCGTGCATTCTTTTCAAATTTCAGTAAATTCAATTCATGGCTTTTTGTTGCTCAATAATGGCCAATGAACGGAAGCTATCCAGCACCTGTTGCAATACAATGGAATCACTGTCGCGTGGAAAAACCATATAAGCGGGTAATCTAAATTGTGGACTGTCAGGTACATGAAACAATTTTTTGGCCTGGATTAAAGGCTCAGCTATGCGCATAGGCAGAAAACATGAACCACCATTACTGATGATTAACTGTACCCCCAGCCAGCCGATATTGACCACCTGAGGAGGGC